>CAZJIR010000013.1:0-18195 GCA_964546095.1 uncultured Pirellulales bacterium | reverse complement strand
AAATATCATCGGCCGTGGACTTAGTGGTCTTCCAATCCTGGGTCTGTTTCTGTTTAATCAGCCAAACTCTGGAATCTTCGACCGCCTGCGCATCGCCTGAGACCTCGTCAAAAGCCTCTATCATCAGAGCTTGGGTTTCGATGGGCGCGCGATACCACCACCAGCTGCGTTCGAGGTCCCGCCAGAACATACCGAGTTCTTCATCAGTGACGCTATGCTCCCGGATGGACTGCATGATATCGTGCGGGACTTGTTGGTCGCCGAAGCGTTTGAGAGCAATGGCCAGATGGGCCTGGGAGTGACGCCACAGTTCGAGCCAGTACTGACGGGCCTGGTCAAGCCAGTAGTTGAGGGCCTCCTGGTATTGGGTGTCCACGGGCTTATCATCCAGGAAGAAGCTGCGCCCATACAGGTAAAGTGCAACCGTTGGGCTAAGGTGGTTCTGGTCTGGATTGCTGTGTCGGAGTATCCAGCGGTATCGCTCGTCCATCCATTTATCTAAGGCGTCCAGTGCTTTAATTGCGCAACTAACGTTCATCTGCCGGACACCCAGGTGACGCAGACGCCCGAATCCTGTAGTTATGTAGAGCGTAATGTATTCGTTACCTCGGCAGCCCGGAAACCAGGACCAAAGGCCGCTGTCCAGTTGCATCTGCTCAAGTTTGAACAAGGCGCGCGAAGTTTCATCGCGGAGCCGGTTCTCGTCGAACAGGATACCCACGTTCCTGCGAGCCTGAGATTCTGCTATGGCCTGCCTGAGCCAGGGGGTCTCCTCAAGGGTCACCGCCTTGAGGTCTTCGTTCTTCTCCAGGGGGCTGTCCAAAGCTGGTGTAGCCTTCCACTGGTCAAAAATGCGCCGAATCTCAGGGTCTGAGTTGGCTATGTAAGAGGCTAAGGTATTAGCATAAAGCCGGTTAAAGACCTGCTCGCTGCATTGATATGGATATTCCATCAGATAAGGTAAAGCCATGACTGCATACCACGCGGGTTGGGATACCATCTGTACAGTGAGGCTCTGGTGTTGCAGGCTCTGTGATTGGCCTGAATTGAGCAGCTTGGTGAATTCGAATTCCTTCGTCTGTGGTCCGCGCACAGGCAGGGGTAGGGATTCAGTCACCAGAATCCGGCGGCTAAGTACAGGCAGATATCCCTCCTCGCCGTCACTGAGCCGGCTTGAGGCGCCAACGGCTCTGTACGTGAGAAAATCACATCCATCGGGTACGGTTAGCCGCCACGAGTATGTGCGGGATTCTTTGCTGGGCACGTCAAAGGCCTGCTCCGGAGACTGGTTGCCCAATGCCTCATCACGAGACTCAAGAGTGCGCGCATCGGCTAATGTAAGACTCACAGTACCCGTCTGCCGGGCGGCGGATTGGTTGGTGACCTTGACTGTGAACTCGATGATGTCCCCTTCTCGCACGAACCGTGGGGGATTAGGCTCGACCATCAGCTCCTTGGCCGTGACGGTTGTACCTGTTAGGAAACCGCTGCGCAGTTGGTTGTCGTGGGCAAAGCCTAAGAATCGCCACTCGGTAAGGGCCTCAGGCATCGTAAACTCGATTCTGACCACACCTTCGGAATCTGAGATAAGATGCGGGAAAAAGAACGCTGTTTCGTTGAGGTTCTCGCGCGTTGGTATCTTGTCAATGTCTACATCAGAAGTGGAGGAAGGTTCCGTAGCAGAGTCCTCTTTTTGATTATCTGACCCATCTTCATCACTTGAATAATCGACTGAGCCCCCCCCTCTTGCGGCTGGTGGTGGAGCGGCGCCGCCACCGGAATAAATGTAGCTAACAATCTCATAAGGAAAATGACGATAGGTCAACTCTGTATGAATATAGTCTACCCTCCATCCATAAATTAAATTTCTGAAATAAAGCAGGTTGTTCTCGAAATTGCTGTATAATCGGCTCGACTCACGGCGAAAGACATTGAAGCTCTGCATCCAGCCGTGTTGCAGATACTGGTCAAGGGATGCATCGTACATTCCTACTACCATCTCGGCAACGGCACGTCTTGCATCCGGCCCTGTGATTATCGCCGTCCACGTTTCTTCCTGTCCCGGTTCCAGTAAGGACCTGAAGTGCTCCCACCGGATGGCCAGTTGCTTATTGGTCCAGGGAACATTCACGATTTTCTCGTTCAGATACGCCCGGTTCTCGCGTACATACGTGACACGCAGCGTAAATCCGCCGCGCATGTATTCGGTAACTTCCTGCTCAATTAGTACCTGAGTCTGGTTCGGGTCTGTCCACCACGCCCGCAGGACCTGGCCGCGGCACTCTAATTCTACAAATGCCCGGCCGGTGTCATACCCCGTACCCCACAGTGCAACAAACGATTCACCCGGCTCAAGGGACCATTCAGGTGCAGCAAGGTAATTAGCTATACGCACACCAAAGTCCTGAGCTTGTGGGTCCACTACATGGATAGTGTGTAATGCAGTGACAGGCTTGCCGAAACGGTCTTTAGTTTGCAATATTGCACGATAAATGCCGGCCTCCAGTTCAAGCGGAAGCGTGACATCGCCGTAGGCGTTGGTCTGAAATGGATGTTCACCAATAAGGTCCACCAGCTCCCAGGTATCCGGATCAGATGCATCCGGCTGTGAACCTGTCGACCCCAGTGGAACACGAATAACCCTGTCCGGCTGTTTCAAAGTATAGACCTGCACCATGCCTTCGGCAGGCTCAGGCTCGCCATCAATGGTTCGAGTTGAAATAGACAGCCTCACAGGTTTATCCGTTGTCTGCCAGGCGTTTACATTGATGGCAGCTTGTAGTGCGGTATATCCGGCGCGCACGATGCGCTCATCCGAGCGTGTTTCACCTGTGGTGTCGGTGACATCTGCGTGGACCGAATACTCGAATATCGGCTCATCTTCCTCCGGAATAGACAAGTCCGGCTTGGCCGTAAAGAGGACTGAAAACGAGCCGTCAGTTCCTGTGATTGCCTCGCCATGGGCAATGGCCTGGGCCTCTGATGTCGGGTAACTCCAGCGGCGCCACCAGCACCAGATGGGGAACCGCACCTGCCGCACGACGCGCCATGTGACCTCAGCCCCGCCGATAGCAGCGCCGGTATAAGCCGTGGCCTTACCCGGCACGACGATCTCGGTGTCGAGTCTGGGTGCTTCTGTAGGCGGTTCGAGCTCAACCCGGAATTTGGGTCGCTTGTATTCCTCTACGTTGAAGTATGTGGATCCCCATTGTAAGGTCCCTCGGGGACTTGTGGGACCTTCCTGTGCTGCCAGTGACATCCGGCCCATAAGACGGTCTCGAGGGGCCGTGAAGCTGCCGCTAAAAGAGCCGTAGTCGTTGCATTGGCGTTGATGACTGGCAATCTCCTGACCATTAACATCTCTAAACGTGACGGTCATTTGCCTGCCGGCCAGGGTTTGGTAATCGTCAGTGTCTGTATTCGTGTGGATACAGATACCTTTGTAGTGGATAGTCTGGCCCGGGCGATAAAGTGACCGATCGGTGAAAAAAATGGTCTGAACGTTCACCGAAGAATACCCATACACATCCCGGGTATGATAGGTGTTCTCACTCGCAAGCTTTTGGCCTCCGTGTTCGGCAATAATAAAGAAGTCCAATCTGCTTGTGCCCTTATGTACGAAACGGAATAGCCCATTCTCATCGGACCGTACTTGGTCGTCCGGTTCATAAAACTCGTTTGAACGGTTATACACCCAACGCGTGACCACCGCGTCAGAAAGTGGTTCGCCCATCTCGGCATTGAGTACAAAGCCTTCGACTTCGCCTTCCTGATAAAGTCTGCGCACGACCAGCGCCAGGTCACTAATCCAGACGGGCGCAACGCTGATCCTGTTATCGTCTGTGTCGAAGGAAGCATCATGACTGGCAATAATGAAATAGAAACCTTTTTCCAGGCCTTCGGGGGCCGGCAACGACTCTGTCCTCGTTTGATAATCCAGGGTGGCAGGCAACTCTGCACTCCACTCGAGCGCCGGTTGAATTGTGAGCAGGGTTTCCAGCTCATCATGCCAGATATATCTCCAGGGCGATTGAATAGCATCCTCGGCATCAAAAGGTACAGCCCTGAAAAATACCTGGGTTATGTTCCGATAGGTGACCTGGATATCCGGCATCGGATTGTTCCACACACGCTCGGTTTTGATATTGACATATTTGGCCTCGATACTTTGAATTAAGTTGTAGCATAACTTACCACCGATGCTCTCCGGAAACATATCCCATCCCTGGCTGGCCAGTGCATGAGCCTGGACATAATCGCCCTGCATGCGCACAACACTGGCCCACTCGTACAATGCCCGTGCTGCAATCTCGTGGTCTGCCCACCGCTCCACGAATCTCTCAATGACCGTTATATACAAGGCAGCCTTGTCAGGCCCCAGCGCGTGGTTATAGCCAAATTTGAGCCTGTGTAAATCCGCATCTATGAATGCGGTCTTGTCGGGGTCGTTTTGGTGGAAGGCCAATAGGTCCTGATATAGCCGGATAGCCTTTAGCTTGGCGGACTCCGTATCCGAAGTCTCAGGTTGCCACGCTAAAAAATCAGTCACAGGAGAAAAGATAGGGCTATCTGCCATAATTTCGAAAGTATCCTGCGGCAAAGCACCTGCCTGTTCGCCCGCACTATAGAATAAAAGAGCCTCATGAGCTATGAAATCATATAATGTCGGCCGGTACGTGTCCGGAACGGTACCCTCTTCTAACAGATCATCATATTCCTCGATAGGAATGGCCTTAAGCTCCTCGTCTGCCGCCAGAGCCAGTGTGAAGTGCCGGTCTATCTCCGCAAGGATACGAGGCAGGTCCCAGGTCGTAAAGTCCGCTCCCGGCGGCTCGGCGGTCTGGGTCCGTTGTATGAAACGCCACTGGTTCTGCTGGAAGTACTGCCAATACCAATGTGCTAGGATCGTCTCCATCACGGGTTTCATTGGTTCCGGAGCCTCGGCAATCTCGGCCTCAAGCAGAACAATCATTTCCTCGACCTTGCCCCCTTGAATCTGGCCTTCCATAGCTATCTTAAGGCAAATGGCCTTTGTAGCCTCCGCGTATGCCTGGTCCTCTAATGCTCCGGGGATAATTTGTTCTAAAACGGTAATGGCGGTCTGCGGCAGCCCCTTTTCAATCGCCTCATACGCCTGGTTCCACAGGCTGTCTCGGGGTTCCGCCGCAGACGTGCTTGCCGTGACTAACAAAAGCAGCGCGCACGTCAGCCATCTAATATGGTTTGTTTTTCCTCTCATTTTACTGTCCTTTTAACAAGAGTTATAAAAATATGATAGCGCTACAGCCGACGCAGCTGCAGCATACCTGTATTATCAATCGGACTATTTAATAAGAGACTTCTAAATGCATGGACGTAACGGTAATTTGGCGTAAAATGTACATTTTTTTGGTTAAAATGCTGTAGGTTCGACCAATTAGGACTCATATCGTCATTCCTATAGCACTAATCCAGCCCTTCTCAGGAAATATCCAGAGAACACACAACAACTTGTTAAAAGTGAAAAATGCTTATTTGTTGAAGGCAGAGCACTTATGAAAAAAAGTACGTAGAAATTATGATGGCACGGATAAATATAATGAGCTTGGTTCTGCCTTCCTTATCTATTTACGATTATAGCAATGATATTGTTCGCTCGCAAGGCTTTTTTGCCTGTTTTCGACCTTATTTTCCACCGGAAAACCGTAGCGCCAACAACTGCACGCAGTTGCAGCTTGAAGACAGAGAGTGCATTAACAAGCTCGAACAGATTCGAGATGCTTTGTCAAACCACGAGCTGAGTGTGAGGCTTTCCGAGAATTGGTAATTATGGGTGAATGCTTGCAAATAAGCAGGAATGGAATTTTTGTTAGGCACAGATGTCGTTTTTGGTTCATTAATATGCTATAATGCAGTATATATGTAGGTGGAATTAATAAGGGCAAATAAAAATCATAGTGAGTTTTAAGATGAGGACCGGGTCAATACCTTTAATTGCCGTTTTTTTTCTGATGTTATGCTTTGGTTTTGGTGCCACTGTAGCCGAATTGCGTGCCCAACCATCAGCAAATGTCGGCCTGGACGAGTCGGTGGAAGGCTACCTGTCGTCTTCTCCTGTTGGCCGATCCGACGAGGACGAGGAGGCCGAGGTCGTACAGAACGTCGAATTCAGTGCCGAACGTGGATTCTACGACACGGCGTTCCAGTTAACGCTCACCACACCTACGCCCGAAGCGCAGATACGCTATACCCTGGATGGCTCGACACCGACATCAACTCACGGTATCGTATATAGTGTTCCTCTTACTATTGACGGTACGACAGTTATCCGGGCCGCTGCCTTTAAGCCGAACTATCAGGATTCAAGTGTTGTCACGAAGACCTATATTTTTGTAAGCGACGTTATAAGACAATCACCTAATGGCCAAGCCCCGGGACCCGGTTGGCCAACAGGCAGAGTTAACGGCCAGACTATCGATTACGGCATGGACCCCGACATCGTTAATGATCCCCAATGGGCAGGCCTTATCGAAGATGCCTTACTCGATATCCCTACAATCTCGTTGGTAACGGATTTAGCAAACCTCTTCAGCTCATCCACGGGCATTTATGTGAATGCCCGTAACGACGGCAGGGACTGGGAGCGGCGTACCTCTGTTGAGCTTATTCATCCGGACGGCACACAGGGATTCGGCGTTGACGCGGGCCTGCGGATCCGCGGGGCATACAGCCGAAGTGGCAGCAATCCCAAGCACGCCTTTCGACTGATATTTCGCAGTGAGTACGGTGCGGGAAAGCTCCGATACCCACTGTTCGGGGGCGAGGGGGTAGACGAGTTCGACAAGGTCGACCTGCGTACCAGCCAGAACTATTCCTGGTCGTTCGAGGGCGGCTCCCAAAACACATTCATCCGAGATGTTTTCTCTCGTGACGTGCAGCGTGACATGGGCCAGCCGTACACTCGCAGCCGATACTACCATCTCTATCTTAACGGACACTACTGGGGTCTCTACCAGACGCAGGAACGGGCCGATGCCGATTTCGCCGAGTCATATCTGGGCGGGAATAAAGAAGAGTACGATGCAGTCAAGAACGACTCATCGGGCTCGCGCGCCCTGCACGCCACTGATGGTACAATAGATGCATATCGGCGGTTGTACGATGCTGCAGTCGCCGGCTTTGGTTCCTATGCGGCTTACTTTACAATCCAGGGCCTTCGACCTGATGGTACGCCAGATACAACCGGTGACAGATTGCTTGATACTGAGAACCTGATGGACTATATGATATGCACCTACTATACGGGTGACCCCGATGCGCCGGTGAGTTGCTGGGCCCACTTCTCAAACAACATATTCGCTATCTATAATCGCATCCGGCCCCAGGGATTCACGTGGTTGCGACATGATGCCGAGCACTCCCTGGGGGCCAATGGCGGGGTCAACGAAGGGCGGCTCTTGACCGACCCTACGGATCGAACGATTGGTCAGCAGTGGCGTCATTTTAACCCGGCCTGGCTCCATCTGCGCCTGACCGCGCATCCGGAATATCTCATGCAGTTCGCCGACCGGGTGAACAAGTATTTCTGGAACGGCGGAATATTGACATCTGCGCCTAATATTCAGCGGTGGATGGCCCGAAAAGAACAAATCGATCTGGCAATCATTGCCGAATCCGCCCGATGGGGCGACGCCCAAAGATATCCCCCGCGCACCAAAGACGATTGGGAGGGTCAGAACAACTACATGGTTAATACTTTCTTCCCCGAGCGGACCCAGATAGTTATCAACCTGATGCGTTCGGTAAACATGTTCCCTGATCTGGCGCTGGTATCGTTCAACCAGCATGCTGGAGAGGTGATATCGGGATTTGAATTACTTATGTCACAAAGTAACGGTACACCAGGGACCGTCTATTACACGCTGGACGGATCCGACCCGCTTCTATGGGACGGTGACCTCAATCCAAGTGCAGCGGTCTTTGAAGACGCCACTACCAGCATGGCATTAGTAAGCCGGGGAGCGAACTGGCTTTACAAGGACGATGGTTCAAACCAGGGCACTGCCTGGCACCACCTGAACTTCAATGACGGCAGTTGGGATGAGGGAGCCGCCCAACTGGGTTACGGGGACGGCGACGAGACTACTACGGTTGGTTATGGACCCGATTCTAACAATAAATATGCCACAACTTACTTCCGGCACATTTTCCATGTCGAAGATGCCTCCGACTTTACCGAGCTGACGCTCGGAATCGTGCGGGACGATGGCGCTGTCGTTTATATTAACGGACTGGAGGCCACTCCACGTATCAACATGCCCGGTGGTGATATCAGCTATCTGACCTTGGCCGAGGGTCCTGATGTTCCAGTGGGTGGGGCCGACGAGTCGACGTTCTACATGTACGATATAGACCCGGCTCTGCTGGCCGATGGTGACAACATCGTCGCGGTTGAAATTCATCAGGCCGGTGGTAACAGTTCTGACATAAGCTTCGACCTGGAGCTGGTCGGTGTGATTGCCGGTACTGCCTCGCCGCCCATCATACTGGACCATACCACCACGGTCAAAGCCCGTGTGTACAATGCCGGCCAGTGGGGCGCCCTGTCCGAAGGCCGGTTCACGGTTGGATTAGAGGGTTTGGTAATCAATGAATTCATGGCCTCCAATCAAACAACACTCGAAGACCCCGACGAGCCCGGTGAATTTCCCGACTGGATCGAGCTCTACAACGGTACGTCCGGCACGATTAATCTCGAAGGCATGTACCTGACCGACAAACTGCAGGACCTGACCAAGTGGCAGATTGGCGCCGGAGTAAGCATCGGTCCAGGCCAATATCTAATCTTCTACGCCGATGACGATGGCACACAGGGCGTTTATCATACGAACTACAAACTCAGCATTAGTGGCGAGACTATTGCACTGGTCGACAGCGATGGTAAAACTATCATCGACTCAATCATTTTCGACACCCAGTTCGGGGACGTCTCATACGGTCGATTCCCTGATGGAGATGATTCGTGGGGTTTTCAACAGAGCCCTACGCCCGGTTTGCCCAACCAGGATTAATGGTCGATGGATTCCATTTGGAAATGAGACTCCCTTTTGGATGTGTTGGAAATAGATTCAGATGTATTAATCAAAAGAATGATTAATTGTTTGGATTGTGGATTTAGTATAGTAGAATGTTTCCAATGTCACCACTAAGACTTTTAAAGTCGAAGACTGCGTTTGGTGCGGCAAGTGTATTCGGTTAAAGTTTTGTGTGGATTGCGGCATCGATTTTGGCGTCGAGGAATTGTTGAGGATTCATAATTTGATGAGCAAGAATTGAGATTGCTCAGATTGTTGGTGCTCGACGAGCTTATTTGAAAGGCGGAAGTCCTTCATGTGATAAGGAGGGAGTGACAGGTGAACTGCTTAAACGTAATGGTATAAAGGTTGTCCGAGTTCCATAGTTACCAATTGGAGTTTTCACCAAATTACTAAGGAGCACTTCGCTTTGAGGCTGGGCGATTTTCGTGGGAATAATACGGGAGTATTTTAAAATTGAGTTCTGGGAAAATCTGATAAAACATAAGAATGAACTGGGGGGTTATAGAAAAAAACAAATTTATAAATTTTTTTCTTAATTTGTCTCTATATTTTCAATTCTCTATTCTCTCAGGTCTGCTTTAAGCTCCATTATATACAACTTATTATTGGACTATTGCGAGAGTCATTTTAGAGTAATCTGTTGGTGTTGTACTGTTTTTTAAGTTGTAGCATTTCTCATCTGTCATTAAAAAGGCCGAACATTATTCATCAATTAACCGGCAAAAGAGAGCCCGGGATATATCTGAATATTTATCGGGGATATGCGTAGCTCTATGTTGTTATTATTGGAACTTAATGGTTAAAGTTTTTGTAAAGAATCAGTCTTATGTTTTCTGTCAATTGCTCGACGATACTAACATCAATTATTTGGACCGGCTAACAGCTACAAGGTGTGAAACAACATGGGCAACATGGGCTTTTTAGGCAACTTTATCCTTGACATTTGATGTGCTAAATTGATATAATATTGGAGTATTTTTTGTTACGCCATTTTCTTTATATGGGTGAGGTATATTAATACTAATAACCACGTTTTTTTGGAAGTTGGGAATTTTCTTCTGGCTTTTGGAGGATATTTATGATAATCTCTTGCCGCGATTCTAACCAAGAATCGATTCTTCATGTAAATGTAATAGGTGCGTTTAAGGAGACCAAGCGATGAATAACGCGACAAGAATGATTTGTTTGACTCTTGTTTTTGCTCTACTTTTAGCGTTCGTGGGTTGTGATGCGCAAACAGCTAAACAACCTTCCCAACCCACAGGTGCTAAGACCGAAGCCCAGTTGAGACGAGAGGAGAAAGCCCGACAGGCGGCAGCCGCTAAAGCCAAAAAAGAAGCTGCGGCCAAAGCAAAAGCCGAGCGGGAAGCTGCTGATAAAGCAAAGCGAGCGGCAGCCGCTAAAGCCAAACGAGAAGCTGCAGCTAAAGCAAAAGCTGAACGAGAGGCAACCGCTAAAGCTAAACGAGAAGCTGCAGCTAAAGCAAAAGCCGAACGAGAAGCCGCCGCTAAAGCTAAACGAGAAGTAGATGCGAAAGCTAAGCAAGAAGCAACTGATAAAGCCAAACGGGAAGCATCCGCTAAAGACCATGCCAGGCGTGTAAGGAAAGCCAGGGAAGCAGAAGAGATGAAAGCCAAACGAGAAGCTGCTGCTCAGGCTAAACGAGAAGCTGCTGCTCAAGCTAAAGCCAAGCGCGAGGAAGAAGAAAGACTCGCGAAGTTGGATGCAGAGGCTCAAAAACAAGCCCAGGCAGAATACGCTCGAGCGGAGAGCGAGAAGAAAGCCAGGCTTGCCGAATTAGATGCAAGGTTTAAAGAACAGAACGAAAAGATTGAGGCTTCTCTTAAGGTTGAGCGCGCTAACATTAAAAACAAATTTGAACAGGACAAAGCTAAGTTGACGGCTGAGTACGAGCAAGCTAAGGCCCAAGCCAAGAAAAACAAAGCCATGCTGGATTCTGATTACAGGCAGTATCAGCAGGCGGTTGCTCGGCTTGAGGCGGAGCATAAGACAGTGCTTGCGGAACTCAAGAAAAAGGACGATGCTCAAACCGCGCAAATCGACATGGAAAAAAGCGAGGTTAAAGCTGAGCTTGCGAAGGTAGATACCACTTCCCAAATTAAGACTGAGCGGTCCAATATCAAACGTAAGCTTGAACAGGACAAAGCCAGGTTAAAAACCGAATACGAGAGAGCCAAAGCAGCAGCCAAGAAAGATAAGTTGAAACTGGACGCTGAGGAAAAGACGTATAAGCGGACGATTGCCCGGCTCGACATAGTGTACAAAGGAGCTCTCGCAAGGTTAAAAGAAAAAGCGAATTCCCAAACCGCACAAATTAACCAGGCAAAGAACCAGAATAAAGCCGAGCTCGCGAGGTTAAATAATAGAGCCAAACAACAAGATAAAGAGATTAAAACTGAAAGGTCTAACCTTAAGCATCAGTTTGACCTTGACAAGGACCAGTTGGCGGCCGAGTACAAACAGGCTAAAGCAAAAGCTAAGAAAGACAAAGCAAAGCTTCAAGCAGAGGAAAAGGCTTATAAGCAAAAGGTTGCTCAGCTCGAAGCAGAGTACAATGGGGCTCGGGCGGGACTCAAGAAAAAGACCGATACTCAAGCTGCACAAATCGCTGAGGCAAAACGCGAGAATAAAGCCAAGCTTGCGGAGTTAGATGCGAGAGCTAAAGAAGAAGCCAGAGCGATTAAGACTGAACAGGCAAACCTTAAAAGCAAGCTCGACGAGGACAAGAAGGCCGCCAAAATATATGGTCTGAAAAAGCTCGAAGTCGATTACAAGGAAAAGGTTGGCCAGCTCGAAAAAGAGTACAAAGAAGCAATTACGAAACTCGAGGAAACGAAAGGTGCCCAAGCCTCACAAATCGCTGAGGCCAAACACGAGAGTGAAGCAAAGCTTGATGAGTTAAATGCCAAAGCCAAAGAACAAACCAAGGAGATTGAAGCCGAGCGAAAAAGACTCGAGCTCAAACTCAAACAGGACAAAAAGGAGCAAGAGAAAAGCTATGGGCTATCCAAACTGGCTGCTGATTATATGAAGAAAATTGGCGCACTCGAAGAAGAGTATATGGCAGAACTTGCAAAGCTCACAGAGAGGTCGGAAGCTCAAAACGCTGAGTACACTGCAGAGAAAAAACAAATTCTGGATGATTACCAGGAGGAGATGGCGAAGATAAATGTCAAGTTAAGGCTGAAAATGCAGGCAGAACGAATTGCGAGAATGAAGCTGCCTGAAGATAACACCCCGCGTGTGATGGTAAGAGAACTACGCATTAGCGGCAATACCCTTGTATCAACCGCGGATTTATTGAAGGACATACCTTTGATTTATAATGCTTCGGACAAACCTTTGCCTGAAGCCGAGGGTTCAGACCTTTATGACCTTAGAATCCTGCAAAGTATAATTGTAGAGCCTGGTGTGCCTCATGAAGTTTCCATGAGGACTATCCAGGGGTTTACACAGTATCTTCTTTCGGCTTACCAGGAACACAGTCAAGCGGGTATATATGTTTATGTTCCTGCTAACGCAATAACATCAGACAGACAATTAAAGGATGAAATTCTGCCTGTTAACATTTTGGAAGCATCGGTCAGTTCATCTACAACAGCTTATTTTTCTCCTGAAAATAAGAAGGTTGAGGAAGGCTATCTCAGCAGTTCTGCAATAAGTGACTGGTCGCCCGCAAAAATCGGGGAGCCTCCAAATCAGAAAAAGCTGGATGATTTTGTCAATCTGCTCAATAAAAATCCTGATAGATATGTTTCTGCGGTCGTATCGCGAGGAACCGAACCGAATTCCATTGCAGTTGGATATAATATATACGAGGCCAATCCCTGGCATTGGTTTATGCAGGTAGACAATTCCGGTACCAAAGGCAGGCAATGGCACCCGAGAGTTGGGGTCATCAATACCAATCTGTTCGGGATAGACGACACGTTTATGGCAATGTACCAGGCTCCGTGGGATTCGACTCTGACTGATAACTACGCGTTGTATGGCAGTTATGATTTTCCACTTTTAGGACCGGGCCTGCGTCTTAACGTTTATGGTGGTTACAGTGAATTTGATATAAATCCGGAGGCCGGTATTTTCAACTTCCTTGGAAGCGGGTCGTTCGTTGGTGGATTGCTGCGTTACAACCTCTTCCAGAGCGAGGGTTGGTTCTTTGACCTTAAGAGTTCGTTTGAGCATACGAGAAGTAAGGTTACCCCGAATTTGTTTCCGACCTTTTTGGGAACCGACATCAGGTTCTGGTTGTGGGGAACCGGAGCTGACTTGTATCGCACAGACGATATGTCGCAAACCTCTATTTCATTTGACCGTTATGCGAGCTTGGGCGGCGAATCCGGCAGGAGCGCGTTTAATCTTGCACGAACAAATTCTGATTCCGATTTTACTATTTTAACTGCTTCAGCCGCTCACAGCCAATTCCTGGATGCGAACAGGATTGGGCGGCTTAGCGCCACTTTCCGGTGGACAGGTTCGGAAGATAGACTGGTTCCTGCAAAAATGACCTCGTTTGGTGGAATGTACACTGTCAGAGGCTACGATGAGTACGAACTTGTTGCCGATGGCGGCATACTTGCATCCGCTCAATATGAGTTCGACCTTGTGAAATACGACGAGGTACAGAATGCCGGTAAAGCCGAGGATGAAGAAGAGCAAAAGGAACGAGGCGACCTCTATCTCAAGAAACTTGCTCCATTAGTCTTTTTTGACTATGGAAGAACCAAGATAACAAAACCCACTGGATTAGACAAAAGACATGAAGAGATATTCTCAGTGGGTGGTGGAGGGATTCTTGAGCTCGGAGATAATTTTAGCGGAGCCGTTTATTACGGTTATCCACTCGAGCCAACTAATAATACGCGAACAGGTAAGGGCCGAGTGAACGTTAGTTTTATGATAAAATGGTAATAGCAAATTTTGTCCGACGGCGTAGTCGGTAAAGGGATATAAAATCGGTTATGGATATAAAACTAAAAAGGGGATTTAAATGAGGAAAAGTACGATGGAAAAGCTTCGAAAAATGTCAAAAACTTATTATTTGAGACAGATTGTGGCCTGCTTGTTGATTTACAGCATGCTTCTGGCTATACCTGCGCAGGTTGCGCTGGCCACACCTGTTAATCCCGATGTGGTGGCGGGTTCGGCAGGGGTCAGTCAAGGCGGTAACACCACCACTGTTAACATGGCTTCAGCCAGGGCTGTTATCAACTGGGACAGCCTGAATACCAGCTCAAGCGAGGTACTGGAATTTTTAAAGGCCAGTGGCAATTTCGCGGTGCTGAACCGAGTAATGCAGGGAGGTTCAACGCAGTTTGATGGTTCCCTCTTCGGTAATCAGGGCCACATAATTATCGTTAATCCGAACGGTATAGTATTCGGTCCTACCGCTCTCGTTGAGGCACACAAGTTCACTGCATCGGCGCTGGATATGGCAAACACGGACTTTATGGACGGCATATACAGCTTTAGCGGCGATGGAATCGGAAAAGTTGCGAACTACGGCCAGATTTCCGCCGACCAGGTTGCCCTTATCGGCAGAGAAGTGCTCAATGCGGGTGTTATAAGAAGTCCGGGTGGGTACATTTTAATGGCTGCCGGTGATAAAGTGCTGCTTGGCCAGGATGGAAGCAACGTCGTTGTTGAAGTAGAGGGCGTTACGGTTCCGGATGTGACTGAAGGTATAGGCGATGTCGTTAATGAAGGGACAATCGAAGCAGCAGGTGGGAAGATAGTTCTCGCCGCCGGAGATACTTTTTCAAGAGCTATAGACGGACTTGACACTTTAACAGCGGCTGTAGATGGCGGTACGGGTCGTGTCGGCCAGTTCGGGACGCTAAGTGCCGATGGCATCGAAGGCGATGGCGGTAGCATAACAATGACTGCCGGCAATGTGGTTGCTCTCAGCAACGATAGCCTGACCACCGCAAACGCCGGTACTAACGGCGATGGTGGAGAGGTACGAGTCTTCGCTGACAGTCTCGACCTTGATGGTGTTATCACAGCCAGTAGTGAAAATGGTGCGCCAGGCTACGTCCTGCTCGATCCGCCGACTTTTGATATCGACGCCGCAGCCGCAGCGTCCATAGTAACTACCCTTGCAGGTGCTAACTATGATGTCGTGGCTTCGGATACAATCAACGTAAATGCAGAGATAGATACAGAAAGCCAGACAAGCAGTACTACACTTGGCTTGATGGAGGAGGATAGCGATAAAGACCTCACTATCAACCTGAATAAGAAAATAAAGCTCGGTGCTAACCAGACATTGAGAGGCGAGGGCGCCGTGGTGAACGTTGATAACGATGGCAGTATCCAAAATGGTGTTGATGTCGCGGCAGTCGATGTCCCTGCGCAAATTAACGTTGATGCGGGAGATTACAGCGAGACTGTAACTGTTGATAAGGGACTGGCCGGTATTGACTTTGTTGGAGCTGTATCTTCGCAGATAGATGGTGATTTGAGATTGAATGATGCCTCCGACAACTGGGATGGCGGCGTTCTAAATATTCAAACAGATAATCAAAACCTTACCTTAGGTAATGTAATGGATGCGGGAGAACATAGCCTCACGTTAGATACCGGAACCGGTACTACTATTGTGGCTAATGTTGGTGTAGGCGATGACCTCATACTCAAGAGCAATACAGAAACTGGAGAGGATGCAATACTGGAGGCAGGTGGTAATGTGCTTCTGGTTGCTGGCAAACGCATAGATGGATTGGGTGATTTAACTATTAACGCAGACGACAACATCTTGCTTGGTGTTAGTAACCCGATTACTCCAGGAACCGGCTCGGCCGGTGATGTTACCACGACGGGAGACCTGACGCTGGATGCCGGTGATTCGATTTATGCTCATGGCACACTTACCACGAACCGGACAGGTGATGGTGGTGATATCCATCTTTACTCATCGGATACTACGGCACATATATATGGTGACATAAACGCCGATGTTGCTGATGATGGCGATATTATCATGCATAATGAAAGTATAGTGGCCGATAATGTAACTCTTACGGCCGGCGACGATGTTTCTGTTTACAAGCTGTTAGAGGCTGAAGGCGACCTTACTATTGTTGCTGTCGGCGGGTCAATAGAGACCGCTGATGTCTCAATGACTGGTATTAATGACGATACACCTGGCGATACAATCCTATCGCTTACTCAGCATGATAACCTCGATATGGAGAATGCGCTCGATGATGTGTTCCATAGTGGTGACACCGACCTTATTGTGGAAAGTACCACTGGTGCAATTACGGAAACAAAAGCACCAAGATGGAATAGCATCAAGGCGACTGCTTATACAGACATCCGTCTTGATGACAGCGATGCCAGTGGTCATATCACAACCAGGGACCTTCTTGCTCACACTAAAGATATTGTAATAGTTTCAGAACTTGGCAAGGTAATAGCCGAGGAGAATATAACTGCTACTCTCGGCAGCGTATCTATCACTGCAGATGAGGGAATTGAGGTCAGTAAAGATATTAGCGCCGGTGGCGGTGGTGTAATTGCAGGTTTAGTCCTTGATGGAACGGTTACCGCTGTTGGCACAACTGACCAGTTGTTCGATGCCCGTGCCGGAACGCTTTGGGCGAAAGACACGCCGGGCAGAGAAGCTACGATAACCAAGACGGGAGCAGGTAACCTTAGGCTTGCTGCTGATACACTTGTGAACCTTGATGGTGTTGATGGTACTTCCGGCGATTCCGTGCATGTACAGGCTGGACCTTTAACAATAGATGGTCCGGTCGATGCAGAAGGCAATTTAAGGGCTTTAGGTGTTATCCACCTTACAGGAGGCCCTGCAAATCTGGCCGGCGATGTTATATCCACAGGCAGCGGCATAACATTTGACAATGATGTTACTGCTGACGGTGTCGGTAGTCAGCTCTTTGATGCCGGCACAGGACAATTGATTGCCGAGAATGGCGCTGACATCGATAAGATTACTGAGGGTTCTCTGACCCTTGCCGGCGATGCTGGTATTGAGCTTGGCGGCAATGTAACAGGCAGCGGCCTTGCCTCTGCCGATGTTATTACTTTCGAGGATAATGTAACCGCCAATGGCACTGACGACCCGGCTACTCTTGATGATGACGAGAGCAATCAGAGATTCGATGCCGGTTTAGGTACGCTGGATGCGGACGGTCATATCAATAAGACCACACCCGACAGCCTGAACCTTGGCGGCGACAGTGGAATAGTACTGGGTGGTAATGTTACTACCTTGCATGGTAACCTGACGCTGGAAGATGCTGTTACAGCCGATGGTATACCCCCCAATATGAACCAGAGTTTAAGTGCTGGTGGGAACGGCAAGCTTACTGCACAAGATTCAGTGCACAAGACAACCTTCGGCAATTTGGAAATGATTGGCGGTTATAACGGCCCGCTCGGAGGTAGTCCTTATGGATACTCCGTATGGACCAAGGACGTGACTGTTGATGATGGCGAATTGACCCTTCAAGGTACTGCCTACGTTAAACTCGAAGGAAGTATTTACTCAAAAGGCAGAATGGAGCTGACTTCTAATATTGACGGAGATATGAGTCAGGGTCACCTGTATCACACCACAGGAACCATCCAAAGTCTCGATGGCGATGTCGAGCTAACGGCGACAAATCGTTCAATATTGCTCGACGGCGGCCCCGATATGCCGGATGCTTATGTTTCAGCCGGCGGTGATATTTTGCTCAATGACAACACCAATATTACCGCTAACAGAAAGCTTGATGCCGGTCAGGATGTAGTTTTGGCCGATGGCAAGAGCTTAAGAGGCAAAGGTGCATTGGCGGTTGAGGCAGATAGAGACATCTTGTTCGGCACAAGCACTGCTGGCGATGTTTCAGCAAACGGACACCTGACACTTACTGCTGGAGATAATATTTCCGCTCGTGGCAAACTTTCTACCGATACTGACTCAGGTGGGAATATCACGGCTACAGCCGTTGACAATATTAACCTTTATGCTACTCCAACATCGGCAGATGCAGACGGTACACTTATCCTGACCGCTGACAGCGATGATGGTGCAGTGGATGGCGGCGATTTGATTGTTGATGGTGCCCTTTACGGCAATATGCAA
>CAZJIR010000012.1:0-20350 GCA_964546095.1 uncultured Pirellulales bacterium | reverse complement strand
TGCTCAACGTGCTGCAACGGCTGTGCGATATGGGCAATACGGTGGTGGTGATTGAACATAACCTTGATGTTATCAAGATGGCGGATTATATTATAGACCTCGGCCCGGAAGGCGGAGATGCTGGCGGCAGGGTGGTGACCGCCGGTGCACCAGAGGAGATTGTTAAAAATAAAAAGAGTTATACAGCTAAGTTCCTGAAAACAAAAATCGGGAAATAGCCGCAAAGAAGAACAGCGTGTGCAACAAGTTGCACACCCTACTGGGGGGCAACGGAATATTCATGGTAGGATGTGCAAAATTCGTTTCGCACACGCTGAAAAAATAATTATCATGTCTCTATGTCAAATTACAGGCGAGCGAAATTTTGTGGAGGGTATTATTTTTTTACGGTTGTCTCCTATCAAAGGCGCAAAATTCTCGCAGGAGAGCTTGCGAGAAAGTATCTGCGTAATGCATTCGAAAAAGTGCGGTCGAAAAGATATTTCAGTACAATAGCGTTGTGCCTTTTACCGGAGAATTTGCATTGTATATGGGAATTGCCCCAGGGTGACGGAGATTTTCCGACAAGGTGGTCATTAGTAAAAAGAGATTTTACAATGAATTATTTGAAGGAAGGAGGGGACGAATTTGCCCAGAGCAATTCAAGATTAAAGCATCGGCATCGCGGGATATGGCAAAAAAGGTTCTGGGAACATCAGATACGAGATGAAAGAGATTTGCAAAGGCACATTGATTATATACATTATAATCCTGTTAAACATGGATTGGTTAAAGATGTTGAAGACTGGTCTTGGTCAACGTATCACAAATATGTTGAATCGGGATATTATGGAAAGATAGATTTAGAAAAAATGCAGGAGAGTGTTAATAATGTATTTGTTCGTGAATAGACCCGCGTGTGCAACAAGTTGCACACCCTACCGAAGAGTAACAGAATATTCATAGTAGGGTGTGCAAAATTCATTTTGCACACGCGGCATTTATAGTGCGATATTTCATATCCTAAAAGGCTTCTTCAAGACACAATTCACGCGCACCCGCCGCAGGGTTGAAATCAGCATGATTGTAGTGTAGAATTACGGTTTGCTCAAAATGAGTTGATGTGTGAATTTATGAGGCAGGGTCGCAGAACATAAGGAATATGATATGTGGGAATTTAATTTGGGTAGTATCGAAGATTTGAGGCAGTTGAGCGAACAGCTTGGTGTGCGGATTGAAGCTGATGAGGATGTCGAAATCCTGGCTAAGCCTGTGCAGGCGGGCGAGCTGGTTATACCGAACTCATTGGCTGTTCATCCTATGGAGGGGTGCGACGGCGATTCGGAAGGCAGGCCGAGTAGCCTTACATTGCGGCGGTATGAAAGGTTTGCGGCAGGCGGGGCGGGTCTTATCTGGGCCGAGGCGACGGCGGTTGTTCCCGAAGCCAGGGCTAATCCGAGACAATTGTGGCTGAATGAAAAAAACAAGGAAAGCTTCCGTGCAATGGTTCAAAGGATGCGAAGTGTCGCCCCTAAGCAAAATCCTGTAATTGTATTGCAGTTGACCCATTCGGGAAGATACTCCAGGCCAAAGGATGTGCCGCATCCGATGATTCCTCAACGTGACCCATATCGAGATGCTTTGGCTCCCCAGCAAAAACCCGACCCGGATAGGAAAAGTAAAATACCTGACGATTGGCCTGTTGTAACGGATGAGTACCTCGATGAGCTTCAGGATGCTTACGTTCAGGCCGCGAGGCTTGCGTTCGAAGTTGGATTCGATGCAGTCGATGTTAAATCCTGTCACGGATATTTGATAAATGAGCTTTTTGCCTGCCATAAGAGAAAAGGCAAGTACGGAGGCTCATTCGAGAATCGAACGAGGTTCGTTCTTGAAATTATAGATAAGATTCATAGCGAGCTCGGCGAGGATGCACCGGTAGTTTCCCGTCTTGGTATTTACGATGCCATTCCATATCCCTATGGCTGGGGCGTTGATAAAGATGATTACAGTAAGCCGGATTTAACAGAGCCGAAAAAGCTGATTGGGCTTATGCACCAGCGAGGCGTCGGACTGATTAACATAACTATAGCGAACCCCTATTACAATCCTCATGTGGGCAGGCCTTTTAATGAGGCGATAGTCGGCGGTTATGAGGAGCCGGAACATCCGTTGGTGGGTGTGAGCAGGCTTGTTAATGTGACCGGTGAGGTTCAAAAGGAATTCCCTGATATCGCGATTGTCGGTACGGGCTATAGCTGGCTTCGGACACTTTTTGCAAACGTTGCGGCGGCGAACAAGAAAAACGGCCTGGTTACCTTGGCCGGCGCGGGGAGGATGGCGTTTGCATATCCTGACTTTGCCAAAGATATCATTGAGAAAGGCCGGATGTATCCGGAGAAAGTGTGCATAAGCTGTAGTGCATGCACGCAGATAATGCGGGACCACGGTATGGCCGGCTGTGTCGTGCGGGACAATGAGGTGTATGGGCCTATATTCAGGCTCGGCAGGATGAGTGACAAAGACAACCTGCTCAGGCTTGCATCGGCTTGCCGGAAGTGTCAGGAGCCAACGTGCCAGTTGGCGTGTCCAGCCGGTATCGAGATACCGAAATTCATCGAATTGTTCCTGGATGGTAAGGAAAAAGAAGCTTACGAAATTATAAGGCAGGCGAACATATTTCCCGAAGTTTGTGCATGGCTGTGTCCGGTTGAGCAGCAGTGCCAGGGCGGCTGTCTGCAGGGCTTTATCGGTGACGGCCCGCTGCCTATCGCCGATATACAAAAGTACCTTGCCGAGCAGGCCAATAAGAACGGCTGGTCAAAACTTCGGATACCCAGAAGAGCGAACGGAAAGAATGTCGCTATACTCGGCGCAGGCCCGGCGGGTCTGGCCTGTGCGGCGCAACTGCTCGAGGCAGGGTACGCCGTGACAGTATTCGATAAGAACAGCGAGTTCGGCGGAATGATAGAATCGGTAATTCCCGAAGACAGGCAGGGCAGCGCCCTGAAAAATGAAATTGCAGCTATATTCGCTGGTGTACCGAAGAACAGGATGTCACTGAGCCTCGGCAAAGAGTTGGGGAATGATTTTAATTTGGATACGATTATAGAAAAAGGATTTGATGCGGTCTTTATCGGGATGGGTCTTGCGAAGTCAGTAAGCATTGGTGATAATACGATTGACGGTGTATGGAATTCGATGGATTTTCTTTCGGCGGCCAAAGAACCGGGCGGATTGGAGATTGCGGGCAAATGTGTAGCGGCGATAGGCGGGGGTAATACGGCAATGGATGTGGTGGTTACAGCCAGTCAGCTCGGAGCTAAAGACGTTTATGTTATATATCGGCGGTCTTTCAAAGAGATGCCCGCCTGGAGCGCCGAGCGTGACAGGGCAATAAAAGAAGGCGTGCATTTTCTTATATTGACTCAGCCGCTCGAATTTAATTCCGCCGAAGGAAAATTAAAATCGATTAAGGTTTGTCCGACCAAGCTGGGCGAGCCGGATTCGTCAGGCAGGCGCAGGCCTGAATCCGTAGAGTCAAGCGCTTACGAGCTTGAGATGGATATTGTGGTAGAGGCGATAGGTCAGAAATCGCCGGAGGAAATCAACGAAATTCTCCCGGGTGTGGAGCTGGCGGACGACCTTATCCAAACAAAAGAAGGTTCACTGTCAACGTCCAGGCCGGGAGTTTTTGCGGGCGGTGACATTGTAAGGGGGGCATCTACTGTTGTTGCGGCTGTTGCAGATGGAATGAAGGCGGCCAGGGAGATAGATGAATTTCTGAAACAGTAAACTTTTAGAGTGCAAAGAAAGGATGTTGAAAATGGCCGAACGACCCGTAGCAATCGTTACCGGAGCAAGTCGCGGAATTGGAAAAGGTATTGCAAAAGAGCTGGCATCATTAGGTTATGACCTTGTGGTCAACTACTTTGATTTTACGAGCGAGGGCAAGCCGGATGAATCACGCGCGGTACAAACGCAAAAGGAAATCAAAGAGCTTGGTGCTGCGTGCGAGATTTTAAGAGGTGACGTCAGCAGCGCCGAGGACAGGAGCAGTCTGGTTGCTCTGGCGAAGAGTAAATTAGACAGATGTGATATGCTGGTGAATAATGCAGGTGTTGCCCCTTCGAAACGGATGGATATCCTTGAGGTGACCGAGGCCAGCTACGATAGAGTAATGAAAATTAATCTCAAAGGGCCTTACTTTTTGACTCAGCAGGTAGCCAACTGGATGATTGAGCAGAAGAAAGCGCATCCTGAGCGGGCGTTTCGAATTGTGAGCACAGGTTCAATCTCGGCATATACAAGCTCGCCGGCACGAGGCGAGTATTGCGTGAGCAAAGCGGGCATTTCGATGATGACCAAACTATATGCGGACAGGTTGGCTGAATACGGTATCGGAGTTTTTGAAGTCAGTCCCGGAATAATAGAAACGGATATGACCAGCGTTGTTAAGGATAAATACGATAAGCTTATTGCCGAGGGATTGACTCCGATTAAACGCTGGGGCCAGCCTGAAGATATAGGAAAAGCGGTCGGAGCCATCGCCGAAGGCAGGCTTGATTTTTCAACGGGCCAGGTTATAAATGTTGATGGAGGTTTTCATCTGAGAAGACTGTAGGGAGTAATGATGAACATTAAAGATACAATCACGACGCTTTTAAGAGACGGTTTTATTCTCGTTTTTAATCAGAACAAGCTCGATATTGTCAAGACAGCCCAGGCTCTTATGAAGGCGGGTGTTAATAATATGGAAGTGACCTGCCGGATAAATAAGCCTTTGGAGAAACTGGAGCGATTGCGTAAATGGCTGCCTGATTTTGCGGCAGGTTCGGCGAGCCTGATTGACTGGCCCGCTATGCTCGATGTATATAACGAGGCCCATCCGCAGGACCCGCTGCCTTCGGTGCAGGAGGTTGTAAACGCCGGTGCGTGCTATCTTGTTTCGGCGGTTAATTTCAGTGACGCCAGCTTTAAGAAGTACGCTGGCAAGATTCCTATAATACCAGGGTGCGGCAGTGCGACGGAGGTTGTCAGCCAGTTTTCCAAAGGGGCGAATCTATGCAAGATATTCCCTGCCAAACAACTTGGTGGGCCCGGCTTCGTTAAGGCAATCGACCCTGCTATTCATAAGACTATAAGCCTGGTGCCGACCGGTGGAACAAATCCGACTAATATCCCCGATTATATCGATGCGGGAGTTCTGGTGCTTGGCGGCTCGTTCAGCATGGTTGAAAAGGCCACGATGAAAAAAATCATCGATGAGCAGGACTATGAACTTTTAGCTGAGGAGCTGACGAAGATTAAACAATTAATAGACAAATTGCGTGCGGAAAAATATCCCGATATCGATTTTACCACAGCATCGCTCGAAGAAATAAGCAAAGCTACTGGCAGGAATTTTAATATCAATTAAATTTACATGTGCATTTGGTCTTTCTGGTTCTTAATGAAAGCCTCATCGAATTGAATGCTTTGGATTATAAATTAAAAAGCTGGAGTAGTGATTATGGAAACTAAACAAATAGCCGGTCAAACCGTGACCTTTCATCGTTACAATACGATAATTGTAGGCGCAGGTGCTGCTGGAATGAACTGCGCGGTGCATCTGTGTCAATTTATGGAGCAAAAGGGCGTTACTAACCCAAAGGAACGAATTGCCGTAGTGACCGCAGGATTAGGGCTGGGCGCCTCGCGGATGAGCGGCTCCGACAAGCAGACTTATTATAAAATAGGCACAAGCCCCGATGTTGCCGACAGCGCAGAGGAGTTCGCCAAGAGCCTAACTGCGGCGGGGTGTTGTCATGGTGATTCGGCGCTTATCGAGGCTATCGGTTCGCTTCGTGAATTTTACCATTTGGTTCAGGCGGGTGTACCATTTCCAACTGATTCTTCGGGAACGTTTATAGGTTACAAGACCGACCATGACCCTTACGAACGGGCCACGTCCGCCGGGCCGAAAACGAGCAGGTTTATGAGCCAGTGTTTGCAGAAGCAGCTTGAGCGATATGATGTTGAAATTTTCGACGGGCAGGAGGCAGCACATTTACTAACGGCCGGCTCGGGCGATTCAAAAAGAATAATAGGAATTGTTACTGTCGATAAGAAAAATGTTAATGAATCGAATTATGCCATAAACGTCTTTCTGGGTGCGAATATAGTTCTCGCTGCAGGAGGGCCTGGCGAGCTGTTTAAAACCACTGTTTATCCGAAAGGCCAGTTCGGGATTCACGGGCTTGCTTTTAAGGCGGGGCTGGTTGGAGCGAATTTGACCGAGTCACAGTTCGGCCTGGCGAGTATCAAATTCCGCTGGAACGTTTCCGGCACTTATATGCAGGCGCTTCCACGGCTTTACAGTACAGACGCGGGTGGAAAAGACGAGAAAGAATTCCTGACGGACTTTTTCCCGACAATGAGCAAGATGGCGACCGATATCTTTCTCAAAGGTTATCAATGGCCCTTTGACCCGCAAAGGATTGAGAATTTACAATCATCATTGATTGACATCCTTGTATTTAACGAAACACAAAAAGGCAGGCGGGTCTATATGGACTTTCTGAAAAATCCGATAGGCAGTGACTCTATGGAAGAGTTTAGCATTGATGACCTTGAGCCTGAAGCCAAAGAGTATCTGCAAAAAGCAGGCGCCCTGCAGGAAACGCCTATCGAACGGCTGGCACATATGAATACGCCTGCTATCGAGATATATAAGGAAAATGGAATTGATTTATATTCCGAGCCGCTTGAAATTGCCGTCTGTGCCCAGCATAACAATGGCGGCTTTGCCGTAAACAAATGGTGGCAGTCCAATATACCTCAGACTTTCATAATAGGTGAAATGGCTGGCTCTCATGGCGTAAAACGCCCGGGCGGTTCGGCCCTCAACGCCGGTCAGACAGGCGGATTGCGGGCGGCTGAATATATTATCAATGTTTGTGGCTGTGAACTTCCTGATTATTCTGACAAGCAGACCGAGATTGATGAGCAGTTAAGTGACATTGTCGCCGATGTTGAGAAATATCAGAACTCGTCCGGCTTGGACCCTGAAAAGGTTCTCGAAGAGGTCCGTAGCCGGATGACCGCATCGGGGGGACATATCAGAGAGCCGAATGATGCACAAAAGGCGCTAAAGGAGGCGGTTGAACTTTATAAAAATATAAAACAAAAAGGTTTCGACTCGAAAGATACCAAAGCTTTAATTGCAGCAATACAGGCCGAGCATCTTTCTCTGGCAAGCGTAGCATTTCTTAAGGCTGTTGTGGAATTACTCAAACAGGGCAGCGGCTCGCGAGGCTCGCATCTTGTGCTGGCCCAGGATGGTATTGAAATTCATCCCGATGTAATCGATAAGGCAACAGATAAACCATTGAAATTCAAACCTGAGAACCAGTCGTTGAGAAGTTCTATCCTGCATATTGAATACGATGAAAAATCACCCGATTTATTCAAAAGCAGTACAGTTGATTTAAGACCTGCGCCGACTGAGAGAAAGGCGTTTGAGCCGGCCTGGATGGATTATCGTGAGGGGAAAATCTACAGCAGTTAAAGTAAATCAAAAAGGAGGTTCTCCATGGCAGTGATTGATTTGAAACCGAAATCGGAATGCAAGTATGATATACTCTCGCTGGGCGAGATAATGATTCGACTGGACCCGGGTGGGGAGAGAATTCATACTACCCGGCATTTTCGCGTCTGGGAAGGTGGCGGAGAATATAATGTCGCAAGGGGACTTAAACGCTGTTTCGGTCAAAGAGCCGCAGTTGTCACTGCTCTCGTGGATAATCCCATCGGAAAATTACTTGAGGATTTGATTTATCAGGGCGGAGTGAATATGGAATACGTCAAATGGGTCCCCTATGACGGGATAGGCAGGAAAGTAAGGATTGGCCTTAATTTTACCGAACGCGGCTATGGCGTGCGGGCTGCCGTTGGTTGTTCGGACAGGGCTAACAGCGCCGCTTCGCAATTGAAGAAAGGTGACATAAACTGGGACGGCATATTCGGTAAAGATGGCGTCCGATGGTTCCACACGGGGGGCATTTTTGCGGGACTGTCGGAGACCACACCCGATGTTATCATCGAGGCTGTCACGGCAGCCAAAAAGTACGGCACTATAGTCTCTTACGATTTGAACTTCCGTAATTCGCTCTGGAAAGACATAGGCGGTCAGAAAAAAGCGATGGAAGTCAATCGCGCCATCGCGCCGCACGTTGATGTAATGCTGGGCAACGAAGAAGATTTTACGGCGGCTCTGGGTTTTGAGGTCAAAGGTACCGGCAAGAGCTTCTCAAAACTCGACCCGACTAATTTCAAGAAAATGATTGAGCAGGTCACCAAGGAGTTTCCAAATTTCAAAGTTGTTGCAACGACACTTCGAAATGCCAAAACCGCCTCGGTCAACGACTGGGGTGCTGTTATTTACGCCGATGGCGAGTTTTACGATGCCACCCTCAGGACCGACCTTGAAATATACGACCGTGTCGGCGGCGGTGACAGTTTCGCATCGGGCCTCATATATGCCCTTATGGAAGGAAAAACACCCCAAGAGGCAGTGAACTATGGTGCCGCCCATGGTGCTCTGGCGATGACTACGCCCGGCGATACGACCACGGCCAGCCTGCGAGAGATAGAGAAAGTCGTGGGTGGCGGCGGCGCAAGAGTTGACAGGTAGCCTGGGTGAGATATTTGAGAAAAGGGATTTATGGTTGTCGGGGCAGTCAAGTGGTTTGGTGGAATTGATGGCACTCTGGAGCTTATAGACCAGAGGCAATTGCCTGCTGAATTTGTCAAACTGCAATGCCGGGATACCGAGACTCTTTTTGATGCGATAAAAACACTTGCCGTTCGGGGTGCGCCAGCTATCGGTGTGGCGGCCGGATACGGGTTGGTTATGGCTCTGCAGGAGCTGGGTGTAAATGACAGCCTCGAAGAAGGTCTTGCAGTTTTACATAAAGCGGGCGAATACCTGGCATCGTCACGTCCGACAGCGATAAATTTATTCTGGGCTTTGGAGCGGGTTTGCAAAAAAGCCGAGGAATTTGTCACTTCGCAACCGCAGGCGACGGCACAGGCTTTCTGTGAGGCTGTATTGGCCGAGGCGAATGATATTTATCAGCAGGATGTGGATATGTGCCTGCGAATCGGTCAAAACGGAGAGAAATTTATCAGGGAAGGTTCAGGTGTTTTAACTCACTGCAACGCCGGTGCACTTGCGACGGCGGGACAGGGGACTGCACTATCGGTAATTTTTGAAGCACATAAAAATGGGAAGGAATTCAGGGTCTATGCGGATGAGACGAGGCCGTTGCTGCAGGGTGCTCGATTAACGGCTTGGGAGCTGAAACAGGCCGGGGTTGATGTCACCGTGATTTGCGATAATATGGCGGGCTGGTTGATGAAGCAGGGCAAGGTCAATGCGGTGATTACCGGCGCCGACCGAATCGCAGCCAACGGCGATGCCGCGAATAAGATAGGTACTTACAGCCTGAGCATTCTGGCTAAGGAACATGGCATACCGTTTTATATAGCCGCGCCATCGAGCACATTCGATTTGAGTATCAAAAGCGGGGTTGATATTCCCATAGAACAAAGGTCGGCTGATGAAGTGGCATGTTGGGGTAATAGAAGAATTGCGCCTGAAGAAGTCAATGTTTATAACCCGGCTTTTGATGTTACCCAGGCGCAGAATATCACTGCTATTATTACCGAAAGGGGGGTAATTGAAGAGCCCGACGCCGGTAGGGTCGCTGAACATTTCAACTCATCTTGAGGCCAGCGAACTGATTTTGGACAATGGAACAGGAAGAAACTATCTTTTAGATGCCTTTAGTCCACGGCGACTACTTCTTTGATTTCAGGGACTTTTTCTTTCAGAATCCTTTCGATACCCAATTTCATTGTCATTGCAGCCCCTGGACAGCCCTGACAGGCTCCCTGCAGGCGGACTCTAACGGTATTATCTTCGTCTATACCGACCAATTCGACGTCCCCGCCGTGGCTCTGCAGGGCCGGTCGTACGCTCTCGATTGTATCTTCGACCTTATCTTGAAGGCTCTTTTCAGTGTTGGTTTCACTACAACCGCATTGTTCACACATAATAAATCTCCAAAAAACTTAATCGTGTGGATTATATCCGCAAATTCATTCCTGGCCAGCTATTTTTTATAAAATAGGAAATGCGAGCCAGCCTTATCGTCTCATCGATAGTTCGTTGAACGTGGCATTTTATCAGGGTTAATCTCACGCCACTGTGATATCCTTGCACAGGTAAACATCCTGGATAGCGTGAAATAGCTCGATGCCCTTTTTCATTGGCTTCTGGAAAGCCTTTCTGCCTGTTATCAGTCCTATCCCGCCGGCCCTTTTGTTAATCACGGCGGTTTTTACAACTTGGGCCAGGTCGTCCTTGCCCGAAGCACCTCCTGAGTTAATCAATCCGATTCTGCCCATGTAGTTGTTCACCACCTGGTATCTTGTTAAATCGATTGGGTGTTCGGAGTTGAGCTCCGTATACATTTTCTCGTTGAACTTCCCAAAGCTTCCCTGTTTGTTCAATGCTTTGTATCCACCATCGTTCTCAGGCAGCTTTTGTTTTATTATGTCCGCCTGCATGGTTGCACCGAGGTGGTTTGCCTGTCCGGTCATGTCGGAACTCAGATGATAATCCGCCTGTTCGGTTTTGAATGCCTTGTTGCGCAGATAACACCACAAAACCGTAACCATCCCAAGCTCATGCGCCTGATGAAAGACCTCGCTGATTTCTTTAATCTGGCGGCCGCTCTCAGCCGAGCCGAAATATACAGTCGCACCGACCGCAACTGCACCCATATCAAAGGCCTGCTTCACATTGGCAAACAATATCTGGTCGTACGTGTTCGGATAACTAAGGAATTCGTTGTGGTTGAGCTTGACTATAAAAGGTATCTTGTGTGAGTATTTCCTTGAAACGCTCCCAAGAACACCCAAAGTTGATGCTACGGCGTTACACCCCGCTTCGAGGGCCAGCTTAACGATATTTTCCCCGTCGAAATACAGGGGATTAGGTGCAAAGGAAGCCCCGGCGGAATGCTCGATACCCTGGTCCACAGGAAGTACCGAAAGATAGCCGGTACCGGCCAGCCTGCCTGTATTGAACAGAAGCTGCATGTTCCTGAGAACCGGGTTCGGCCTGTCTGATGGTACGAATATCCTTTCGATCCAGTCCGGGCCGGGGATATGAAGCTGTTCCTTTTTAACTTTAGGCGTTGTAAAATCGAGCAGATAATCGCGGTCTTTGCCCAGTAATTCCGCTATTTTTTCCACGTTCATTCTCGAACTCCTTACGAAATTAATTATTGGCGATTTTTCCAACTACAAGTCTAATCGAGTTATTACCATACTGTCAAGGTATACTGATAAATCAGTCCTGGGTTTGAATTGGCTTTGTTTTTTCCGGCTTAACCAAGTGTATAATTTCACGTATTTACTTGTCATAAAAGAGCTTAAGATTATTTCAATATTTCTAAAATTGGGTTTGTTTTGCATAAAATGGGCTGATTTGTAGAAGATTCTCGACAGGTGTAGAGGTGCAGAGGACAGATGGCAGAAGACAGTTGTTACTCTCTGAAACATAAATCCGAAATCCTAAGCACTAAATCCTAAATAAATCCAAATTACACAAAATTAAATGTTCAAAACCTTGTCTGGTTTGAAAGATAATGCTTTTTGGCGTGTCCAGCACCAAATTACGGCAACAGCCTATTTGGTGCGAGACGATTCGTGCGGTTCTCCGCTTAATCTTTCGCCTGCTGGCGAGTTATGTTTACCGACAGGTAAACATAAACGTATTATAACATATTATCAAACAAAAGTCAAAGAATAACGGCGAAAAATGCACTTTTTCAGATTAACATTATGTTAGTTTGGGAGAGATGGGAAGGCTACAATATTATCGGACGTTGCGATGGGAGGGAGTGGGTATCTATATAGGAAGGGGATTTATTCTGGAGAGAAGACGAGGGGCGATCAGCGAGGGACGAGTGAATGGCGGGGTGGTTCAATGGCTTGGCGATAAGACGGTAAAATAAGGTTTTTTGCATTGAAAATGGGCTAATTATTATCGGACGTTTCGATGGTAGGGAGTGGTAGTATGTGTTGGGTAGTTAGTAATGATAGATGGGGTTTGGGGGAAGAAATATAGAGGAAAAGCATAGGTCCACTGTAGATGAATAAATGTGAACTTAGGTCCTATACAGCGAAGCAGGTAAGCGCACCTGAGGATAAATTCTCGGGGATAAAGTCGAAGAAATGGTTGTACGGTTGGGTGGTGTAAAGGTTAAGCAGAAAACGTGGATATTTGTATTGAAAAAGGGCGAAATATTATCGGACGTTGCTGACGTGTGGAGTGGGGATAGTTTTTTGGGGGAGTAATGAGATTGGTTGGAGGGAAAGTAGAACAGATGGGGGAAGAGGAAGCGGCTGGAGGAGTTGTGACTATATCTGGTGAGTGGTTCATAAATCCTGGTTTTTGGCTCATTAACAGGCATAATATTATCGGACGTTGCGGACGGGGGGAGAGTGGTAATTTTTATTGGGTGGTTAATAAGGATGGGTGGGAGTTGAAGAGATGAGAGGAAAGAAAGAGAAAAGTTGAAAGTAGAAAGTTGAGGCCCCGATGAGATAAGCTGCGCTATCTCACGGGGTAAATTGTGCTGCCGGAGGCCAGCATGAGGAACGTTTAGTTTAACGTAGTTATGTATGACGGAGTGAATAAAAATGGTGCGAACCGAAGGCAGGATGAGGGAAAGTTAAAAGTTAAAAATCAAAAGGCAAAATTGAGGAATCGCTGCGCGATGGCTTTTTCAGATGATGCGTGTGCAAAATGAATTTTTTGCGTACCCTACCGATTGCTTTAATTTACTTCGTTACAAGCTTGAAGAAGCTCGTATCGTTGAAGACCTCTTGTAGCCACTTCGGAGGTTCTATACCGCTTAGTTGAGCAAGTTCACGTATCATGGCCTCGGTGGACTTCGTGGAATTCTGACTGTCTGCAAATGTGAGTCCCAGTTCTTCTATGAACTGAGGTGCGGCCCCATATACCCACTTCTCATTGGAACCTTTGTGGTGGACAAGTTTATTGCGAAATTTAAGTAGTCTGGAGAACCCTTGAAAAGGTTCCTTGCCAGCATAAAATCCAGACAGCCCTATAAGCTTTGGGAGGAAACACCATTTTGTAGCGAGCCGTAAGTCTTTGAAATGGTTGAGGTCGCAACTGTTTAGTAGATCTTTGGCAACAGAGTTTATGTGGGCTTCAAGCGTAGCCACACACAAGATGTGTACTATGGAAACCTCCTTCAGAAGGGGAGCATATACATACCAAAGTTCTTCGTGGACATTTGATAGCTGAATAGCAATTGGTTCCAATTCATCATAGCCAGAGAGGCTGTTGTCGCCATATTTCTCGAGGGTCTCTGCGTATGCCTTGTCCAGAGAATCCCAACGAGTCTTTGTTTCCTTAATTTTGCGTTCACTACGCTCGGCACGGACCTGTGCTTGGTGTGCTGCATGAAAATACATGGCATCAACGCTGAAGTGTGTCTCCCAGCTATCAAATATGTCTTCAAGGTTTAATCTCACGATTGCCATGGATAGCAATTCTATAATTCTTGGCTCCAGCTTTCAAGTGGAACCTTACTCCCATCTGTTAACAGCTTTGTTAATGGTTTCAATGTCAATTCTGTTAATAATGAGGTGCTTTTTATTATTCAAAGCCAATAGTGGCTCTAAATTCATCTTCGTGAAATACTTTAATACCCATTTTGCCATAGCTTGCAGATAGCCAACCACGAGGTCTTTTTGTATGGTTTGCTACAAATAATGCTCTCTTGAGCAAGCCATTATTAATGGCATTTACTATTTCAAAGTATGCCAATGGATAATGTTCTCTAATTTCTTGAGCAGTTTCTTTGACCCATTGCAGACTCATCTGTCTTCCTTTTGTTTTAGTTTTTTTAAGATATGTCCTAAGTTTTCCCACCTTGCTGCTCATTTTCATCTCACTAACCACAACTTTTCCAGTTGGTACATGTTTTGTTACAAAATCGAATCCATGATGAAGGGGAGAGTCTTCTCGATACAATATTTGCCAATTAGAATCTTCTAAGTACCCTCTAATTATTACATCTTCCGTCCATAGCCCCATGCCTTCATGGTACATGCGACGGTCATAAAGAACTTTTTTAAGTCCACTTTTTGTTATAATTCTTGCGGGATATGGAGGTGGTCGTTTACCCATTTTCCAGGCAGTAAACCTCTCTTGCCAAGCAGCAAAGATTGCATTATATTTTGCGGGCAACATTGAAAATCCTTGAGACATAACTTATGATTATACAGAACTGCACAATTATAAGCACCACTTTCTACAGTGATGGCCTTATCTATTGCTTCATGCTCAGACAGAAGCGTTGTAGTTAAGGGAGACAATCAAATTTGTATGAATATATATAGGGACGGCCACCTATTTTTTCTATCTGAGATTGCGTCATTAAGTTTATGACCTTATGTTTCTATTGATCAGAGCATTTTATTTCATAAATGGTGAATATCACTACAACATAAAAAACGGCCAGCCGAACATTTGGTCCGGCTGGCCAGCTTTAACTCTTTTTTACACGAGCATACTTATAGACCATTCCTTTGAGTAAATGTGAAATCACTCAAACGAGTTTGGCCTTTGAGCGGAACATGATTCCGCTGCACTATGGGCCCCTTGCTGATGAACTTTCCGCTGGGCGAAGCTAGGTGGAGATGGATATCTTGGTGAAGAAATCCCGCATTGCCCCTGTGTGCTCGTGTGACTGTCGTTACAAAATGCGTTTGTACAGTTTTCATGACATCATATCCTTTTCCAAAAAATCGTTAGCCAACCAGTGTGTTGACGGGGTAACTGAAAATATTACGACAGCATTCCAGTCTCTTAACACGGTTTTCCGACAAAACCGCTGCTCCCGAGAAAAGAGCAAGCCCCGAATTTTCGGAATATTATAAACACAACTGATGTATCTGGACACAGAAAATACAGCAGTACGTGATCAGAAAATCTTATAGTAGTTGTTTAGAGGCATACGGCCGATAAAAAACATATTATTCACTAAAAAATACAGATACCGCAATTTGGTGAAGTGTTCCTAAGAAAATTTGAAAAATCCAAAAAATGGCGATTTAATTAAAGGTCATCGATATTTTTTCTGTTTGGAAGTGTTAAACTAGGTAATCTATGGAAAGTCCTATTCTCTGCCGAACGTTAGAATATAAACTATAAACTCTCATCATCTCCTGATGACTTCGTATCCTTCGACTGTACTTCGCTTTGCTCAGGAATGACGCTTTGCTTCAGTTTATTATTGGAGTTGAGATTGAGATTAGATCCCCTGTTGCCAAACCGATGGACGAAGGAGGATGGACGATGGACGAAATGGGGGGAAAAGGGGAAAATTGTTATTGTTGGTTGTATAAATTGCCGAAAATGATTGACAGGCAGATATAATTTTTGTATAATGCCTTCGTATTTGTGTGAAAACGCGCGAATACAACCCTGAGACATCCCACAGGGGATGGTTACGGGATTATGGCAGGATTTAGAATCTTCGGATGATTCGGCCGTCTTTCGAGTGAAAAGACGGTTGGCTCGCCGGGGGAATCCAGCAGGCCATAGTTGAAGGTTCTCGAAAATGAGAACCGCCGGAATGACAGAAGGGTTTGCATCTTGTCCACTATGTGTGGGGAACAAGATGGACCCATATAACGTTTATCAGGAAAGGAAAAAGAAAGATGAAGTCCAAGTCCAGCACTTCGGCTAAACCAGCCGGCAAAATCACCATTAAATCAGGCGCACAAATTGTTGTCGATACGCTCATCGAACAGGGTGTCGATACGATGTTTGGCTATACCGGTGGTGTGGTGCTGCCGTTGTTCGACAGGCTGTATGATGCGCCGATAAATTTTATAGTTCCGCGTCATGAGCAGGGCGGCTGCCATATGGCCGATGCATACGCCCGCGCCAGTGGAAAGGTGGGCGTAATGGTGGCAACAAGCGGCCCGGGTGCCTGCAATTTGGTAACAGGCCTTGCCACGGCGATGATGGACTCGATTCCGATGGTTGCCCTGACGGGGCAGGTCCGTACGGAGCTTATAGGCAACGATGCATTTCAGGAGGCCGATACTACGGGCATTACCCGCCCGGTTACGAAATATAACTGTATTGTCAAGGATGTTAAGAATTTGGCCCGCACGGTTCGAGAGGCATTTCACATTGCTTCGACGGGGCGACCTGGTCCTGTCTTGATTGATTTGCCGGTTGATGTTTCGGTTGCCAAATGCAGTATTGACGGCTCAACTGAGATGAAACTTTCCGGTTATAAGGTTCGAACTAAAGGACACACCAAGCAGATATCGATGGCTGCGCAGGCGATAAATAAATCCAAGCAACCCGTACTTTACGTCGGGGGCGGTGTCATATCTGCAAACGCAAGCCAGGAGCTAAGAGTTTTAGCTGAGAAGGCGAATCTGCCCGTTACAATGACGCTTTTGGGATTGGGCAGTTACGACCAGACAAAACCGGAATCGCTGGACATGCTCGGGATGCATGGAACAGTTTATGCCAACTATGCTGTACAGGAATGTGATTTATTGATTGCCGTCGGGGCTCGCTTTGATGACAGAGTTACGGGTAAGCTCGCGACTTTTGCCTCGAATGCAAAAATAATCCATATAGATGTTGACCCTTCGAGTATATCGAAGAACGTCAGCGTTGATATTCCTGTTGTAGGCGATGCAAAACATATACTTGGCCAGCTTGTCGAAGAGGTTGAATACCGCCAGAGAAAGAGATGGTTCAGTAAAATTGCCGAGTGGAAAGAGAAATTCCCCCTTCGATATGACAAAAATTCATCGACGGTCAAGCCCCAGTATGTCATCGAAGAGCTTTATAATCAAACTGATGGCAAGGCGATTGTGACAACAGGCGTTGGTCAAAATCAGATGTGGGCCGCTCAGTTTTACCGGTTCGTCAGACCCAGGCAGTTTATAAGCTCGGGCGGACTCGGCACGATGGGATTTGGTCTGCCGGCTGCGATAGGCGCTCAGATAGCAAAGCCAAAGGAGACCGTTATTGATATAGATGGCGACCACAGCTTTAATATGACAATGACCGAGCTCTCCACGGCCGTCGAGCACGAACTGCCCATAAAAGTCTGCATTCTGAACAATGGATATATGGGAATGGTTCGGCAATGGCAGGAACTTTTCTATGGTAAGCGGTATTCCAAGACCTATCTTAAGAATCCTGAATATGAAGCTGTAGCGTGTGCTATGGGAGCGGTTGGGATGACCGTCGATAAGAAAGCCGATGTTCCAAAGACCATTAAGCGGATGCTGGCGGAAAAGAAGCCCTGCGTTGTTGATTTTAGGGTCGAACGGGAAGAAAATGTCTGGCCTATGGTTCCTGCGGGTAAAAGTATTGACGAAATGGATGGGCTTGATATTTTGGAAAGTATGGCGTAGAAACTCTTGTTCATTACTTATTGTTGGTCTTTTGGGTTACTGACTACAAGATACGAGGATATTAAAATGAAGCATATAATAAGCGCGTTAGTAGAGAATAAGCCCGGCGTTCTTGCTCATGTTGCGGGGATGTTTGCTGCACGGGCTTTTAATATTGATTCACTGGTTGTCGGTCGGACAGAAGACCCTCAATTGAGCCGGATGACAATTGTAGTTGTCGGCGATGACAGAGTTCTCGAGCAGGTCCGAAAGCAATTAGCCAAAATTGTTCCTGTTGTAAAGGTTCAGGATTTTGTCGGCCAGCCTGTTGTGGCGCGAGATTTGATGCTTATAGCTATATCCGCCCCACCTGACAAACGCTCTGAAATCTTGTCTTTGATAGAAATGTTCAGGGGCAAAGTTGTGGACATCGGCCAGAAATTTGTTATGGTCGAAGTCAGTGGGCCCGAGGGGAAGATTGAGGCCTTCATTAATGTGTGCAAGCCTTATGGAATTAAGAGCGTGGCCAGAACCGGTACGATTGCAATGCCGCGATATGCAAAAATTGAGCCGTGAACAGATTTGTGTGCGATTAGTGGGTGCGCATATACTATAGTCTGTCCAGTTATTAAATTCCTTGCCTAATTATCAGCTTGTCATATAATGTACAGGTGCGAAATCCGGTTACTGACGGTTAGATATTGTCGCCCGAATTTGACCGGACGTCGGAACTTAATGAGAAATTAAATGTCCGGAACCGATTAAATAAAAATTCCTGAAACAGAAAAGGAGTGTTGATGCTATGGCAGCAAAAATCTATTACGAAAAAGACGCCCCGATAGATGCGTTGAAGGGTAAGAAAGTGGCGGTGATTGGCTACGGAAGTCAGGGCCATGCGCACAGTTTAAATCTGCGCGACAGCGGTATTGAAGTGGCGGTGGCCGAACTCGAAGGAACAGATAATTTTAAGCTCGCAATCGAGCACGGTTTTAAACCGACCGATATCAAGACGACCATGAAAGATGCGGCGCTGGTTATTGTTACATTGCCGGATGAAATTCAGGCGAAGATTTACAGTGATGCAATCGGGCCGAATTTAGTGGCGGGCCAGACAATTGGCTTTTGCCACGGTTTTAATATTCATTTCAAGTATATTGTGCCGCCTAAGGACGTTAACGTTGTTATGATTGCTCCGAAGGGGCCTGGACATCTGGTTCGCAGCGAGTTCGAGAAAGGTGGCGGCGTGGCAAACCTTATAGCTGTTCAGCAGGATGCAACCGGTGATGCCAAAGAAATCGCTCTTGCCTGGGCAAATGGAATCGGGGGTGCACGTGCAGGTGTTATCGAGACAACATATAAAGAAGAGACGGAAACAGACTTGTTCGGTGAGCAGTGTGTTCTTTGTGGCGGCTTAACGGCGCTTATTAAAGCCGGCTTCGAAACTTTAGTGGAAGCCGGATACCAACCTGAAATTGCTTACTTCGAATGTATGCATGAGGTCAAATTAATTGTTGACCTTATGTATCAGGGTGGAATGAGCTATATGAGATACAGCATTTCCAATACCGCCGAGTATGGTGATTTGACTCGCGGGTCGAGAATTATTTCTGAGCAAACCAAAGCCGAGATGAAAAAGATACTTTCGGAGGTTACATCCGGTGAATTCGCCAAGGAATGGGTGAACGAATACAAGTCGGGACTTAAAAAATTCAACGAGCTATACGAAAAAGACTACAACAGCAAGCTGGAAGCCGTCGGACGAGAATTGCGAAAGATGATGAAGTGGATTGATTCGAAAGAAGTCTAAAAGCGAGATGCGTGTCTCGTGAATTATTGTTCGGAGCATGAAGTACGAAAGCTCAGTGGAGAAATATCATGAGGCAGACAAAATCGAAACAAACTACGATAGTTAATTGCCGATTTGCGATTGAAAAATCGACCGTTGTAAATTGTAAGTCGGCAGTTGTTAGGTGTTTTTTCGCTGTTTTGCTCCTTTTAACATTAATTGGAGGGTGTTCTTATGTATCCCCCTGGGTCAGTGGTCGTCGCCCTGCCTATGAAGACGAGCTTTCAGCACCCTATGACCAGATAAAAGTAGGGGGAAGTATCATTCACGATGCTGTGCCTAAGATGCAAAGGTTGCAAGATGAGCTTGAACCTCGCCTCGCGGCAAATGAGCTGATAAGCCACAGCGAGAATGTTGTTGTCTCGTTAGGGCAGAGCAAAGATGGTTTTAGGAACTGGTTCAATATGGTTACTTTCCATAAGAACGAATTGAATGTAGTGAGAAAGTATTTCTTCTTCGTAAATGACAAAACAGGAAGTTTTGAGATAAGATCCAACCGGGGTCTTAGACTCGATTGTGAAATGGTACTGGGGAAAGAAGCGTTTGCGGGAGGTGATAAATCCGAAAATACACGGCGAATTTCGATATTGAAGAACGTTCTGGACAACCTGCGAAAGGATATAGATGAGCTTGGCGATGATGCAGACTCGCCCGACCAGGAAAATCAAATGCTTGATATTTGCTGGATGCTCATCAATCAGACATTCGATGTGATTTTACGCAAACTGGATAGCTCACCTATACAGGCGACGAGATTGAGCCAGGCCGGCGGTGTCGAGTTCGATCATATTAATTTTGATAAGGGCAAAATCCAAATGTTTGTGAAGGGGGATATAGTTATGGTCAAAATACGCCTGGGTGCGTTTGTAAGCAGAATAGAAGACCCCCAATCGAAAAGAACGAAAAGAGCGAGTCGTAAGCCGAGTTTTGTACCCCGTCGCTATTAGTGACGGATGGCGACCATTTATCTTGACCAACTGTTGCCAGTTGGCTCTTTAGCGACCT
>CAZJIR010000011.1:0-20387 GCA_964546095.1 uncultured Pirellulales bacterium | reverse complement strand
CCGTTTGCGCCACGCCATTAAATTCCATTACATTTACATGAAACAAAGTCGGGTCTAGTTCTTAAAAAACACCAGTCTATTTTTTAATCCAATGTTACGTCTATATCACCGACAGCAAATTCGGCTGTATCCCCACTCCCGATAGCCTTAGGAGTTCCCAAAGCACCATGCGCAAGCATATTGCCCGCACTTGCAGCATCGAATAGTGCAAAGTGCGTTATCGTTCCCCAACTTCCGCTTGCCTCAGGAAATGTAATATTATTCGCATTGGCGAGTGCTCCACTGGATGAAGCATTCCAATCTCCCGCTGCTGTCGTTACGCGGGCATAACCGTTGCCGCTCGGTTCAGCAAGACCCGAAGCATCATCAGCCGGGTCAACTGTTGAAAGACCAACGTATATGGTTGGTGGCGTATAAGCTCCCTTACCAAATAAATGGTCCAAAATTTCATCTTCCCAATAGTCTGCAAAACTTCCCATTTTTATACTCCTTTATTCTACGGATTTCTCATCCACGCTCTAACGAGCCTTTCATTTTTGTTAAGGGCCTTATTAACCCCTCAATAAGCGGATATTTCTTAGTCTGCGATCTACAGCCCAAAAACTCCGCATTGATTTTAATTGGCCCAACTTGAATATCCTCAACTTTGTTATCCCCCGGCTCATCTATATCAGCCAGAAGTGTATCGCCCTGAATAACACGCAGAGCTAATTCAGCTACTGCATTTTTAAGTCTTACTGGCATTTCGTCATTTTCAATAACGAATTCGTCACTATCTATCACACCAGTTCGGGGCCATGCCAGCGATTGAGTTTGATTTGTTCGCCATCCCTGCCAATAATCAACAAAGCGTACATCAAGATACTGTGTAGCCAATCGTAGCGCCTGTTCTTTGGCTGATTCAGTGGCCCCGCTCCAATCAGCAGAAGCACTATGATTTGTATGGTATGTATCGGTATCGGCTACGGACAAATAGCTGTCGGCATCCGTCTTGCCGGTCCCGTCCTCGACTGTTAAGGCCATCGAAATTACTCCCGCAACTTCTTATTTATTTTTTCTTTGTAGAAGTCTTTTCTTTAGAGTCTGATTTCTCGCCTTTTGTTTCATCGGCAGCATCTTCTTTGGCGACAGTTTCAGCATCTTTTTTTTGCTGTTTTTCGGCCTTTGCTTTTGCCTCCGCCTCTGCCTCCGCCTCCGCTTTGGCCTTTGCCTCAGCTTCCTCTTTAGCCTTAAACTCTACCTCGTAATCTTCGACCGTTAAATAATCTTTAGCCAAATACTCATTGAGCTTTGAGCTATCAATCATTACACGCCCGGCTGGACCTACGACTTCTATTGGCGACATAGTGGCACTCCCATTCTCTAACATGCCTCTGGCATCAACCGGCCATACGCGCATATACTTCTGGTCGTGAAGATGAAATATCTTGACCTTTCCGCCCACATCAATACTTTCGGCTATAGGCTTTGCTTCTTGCTGCGCCCTTTTTTTAGCTGCCTGCTTTTCAGCATGTCTCATTGCTACTTTGTAATCCGTACTTTCTGCCATTTTTTATATCCTCTAAAAAAGAAAGACATAAAAGCCGGTTCGACCCTCGATAAACAAACCGGCTTTTATTCATTTCAATATCAAGCTTATCCTTTGCAAATTCGGCCTTGGTAATTTATCCCGACACTAACATGCGTTCCGGCCACTTTCGTATATAACCTGAGATATGGATAAATAGTGCCCATAAACTCATTTCTAAAAGGCATCGTTATCCTTCCGGGCGAAGTAACAATGTCACCGTTGATAGCAGCTACGGCCCCAACAGCAACGGCAGCAATATCGGTATATGTATTTGCAAATGTTTCTGATGATGAACCCTGCAAAAGAATATCATACCGCTCATCACCATCAGCGCCTGCTCTTGTAGCCCCAAGCGTTGTCGCATCAAACACATTTGTTCCCGCAGCGAATGTTTCTGTCGTGACTATCGAATCACTGGCAAGCCCCGGAGTTTTGGCTGTCAATACAGCATCATCATCGCTGAAATCGGCAATCGTGACTGTTGGGTGGAGTGTCATATTTTCAGCATATCCCGTACCGGGTGTCCCGCCAAGGGTGATTGCTTCTACTATACTTGCTTGTGTATCTGCAACTAAGGTCCCGACTTCAATATGACCATCGATATTATCAAGTGCTCCATTTAAGTCGAAGTAATAAACCTTCTCATCGATAGTCATTGTATCGCCATCAGCACCAGCAGCCGTAGTTCCAAGCGTTACATTATCGAAAATGTTTGTCTCGGCAGTAAATGTTTCGGTAGTGGCAATACTATCGCCTGCCGTTCCCGTAGCTATTGCGGTAAGGATAGAATCGTCTGATGCAAAATCGCCCATACGCACAGACTCGTGCGGAGAATCCGTTCCTGCGAAATAATCCGTACCCTCTACACCTGTTCCATTGATTGTCGCTACCAAGCTTGCCTGAGTTGCTGCAACCGTTGCCCCAATCTTAATATCGTTGGCTTGGGCCAAAGTGCTTTTGAATCTATATGTAGTTGTGCCTATAGTGATAGTGTCATTGTTTGCGTCAACGGGATTAGTATCCATCTTAAGCGTACCCTGCGATGAATTACCACCTGTAGGATTAGTGTCAAGAGTAAGTGTGCCTTGTGCTGCCGATCCATCGACATCAATACTGGCAATATCAATAATAAGCTCACAATCGATAATACCCTGACCAATATTGAGAATCTTAGCAACACTATCAACAGTAGCAGCAGCAGAAGCAGCAACAGCCCCGGCATCCTTCAGCAAATTATCCTCATCGTAAGTGTAATTTCGTCTCATATTTTGTTCTTCCTTTCATTTTGTAAACAGTTTGGTTATTGAGACGTCCATTACTGATTACATAAAGAAGTTAGCAATTTATCGCTTACAGAGACGAGCCGAATAGGTGATGCCAACTCCAACACCGGCACCAGCTACGACAGTATAAATTCTCGCATAGGGATAGAGCGTTCCGGCGTGTAGGTTATTAAATGGCACGATATAACGGCCAATAATATCATCAGCATAGCAATCTGTTCGTTTGACCTCAGACGCCGACAGACTCAAAGCAACTTTTTCGCGGATATTTGCTGCTGTACCAAATAGAGCATCGGGTGATAGCTGTAAAACAATGTCGTAAATTTCATTATTTCCATCGATGTCAAGACCTGTGACATCAATGACCATATTGCCCTCGACAAAACCTTCACCAAGAGTGGCAATGACACTGCCAGCAGCCGAAGTTGCCACGGCTGCCGATGCCTTGATAGTAAATCCGGAATCATCGAGCGTGAAATTTTTTCTTGTCATAATTATTTATCCTTAAAAAACAGATAATGTTTTCATGTTAACTTTCGACTAAAACGAAAGACGAAAGACAAAAGAAGAACATCTTTAGGTTTAGGCCACAACCGCTGCGCTCTTAACTCCGTAAAGTCTTCCTGCACACCTTGGATGTTCAAGGCAAATACCGTTATACCACTCGATACGGTCAAGCTCTGTTACTGTTGATGCCTGCTCGCCAACAGACCGTGGATCGGGCCCGCCATTCTGAATTCCTTCGAGCATAGCATCGCCAACGCTTAAGCAAAATATCGATGTGCAAGCTGACGACCCACCGCCAGCCCCGGACTCATCAAAGGCTAATATTTGTGTGCCAGTATGGTCACGGTCAAAAATCAAAATCGGTAAATCGCCATAAAATGCAATCCTTCTTCCAAACTCATCTTTATCCCAAAAGATATTCCCTCCAACCGCTGGTGTTCTTGCAGCAACAGACAAGAGCCTCCGCATTGTCTTGTTCATGCACAAGTGAGTGGGATTATCGACCGAATCAATCAACTCATCGAGCTTTGTCAGCGATAGAGCATCGCCACCAGGTGTTGAGCCAGCAGAAATAAGCTGGTCACCGGCAAGTCTCACCTGTAATCCGTCAAACTCAGCCGGTGTAGTTGCCGAATCGCCCTTAATAAACGTCTTGGTCCAAGCTAACGCAAGGGCCTTTGTTTTCATCAGCTTGTGCGTTTCACGAACACCTTCTCCGCCCGTCTTGATGATGAACGGGTCAACAGAAATGTCGCCACCGGCAATTACCAACGGCTCAACTTCCGGATTTATAATTCCGGTGCTGGCCGTATAAGAACCATTGACACCACGAAATCCGATGCCGGGCAGTGTTTGTTCCTGATTATAAGCGTAGGCATTGCCGGGTATATCTCTGAACGGTAAAACCCGCAGAATATCAGAGCTTAACGGATACGTTTCGACAATGGCAGAGCGCTGCACTTCGCCTCTGTTAAGCATTATTTTTGAAGCTTCCAGTAATGTTAAGGCCATATCAATTCCCTTTCATTTATTTTTGTATACCCAATTCTTTGGCACGTTTCATTCTTTCGGCGGGTGGTAATTTTGCCAGTTCTTCAAGGGTTGTTTTGCCCTTCGAAGTAGAAGTAGAGGTTGCTGCGCCAGTTCCCGTAGCCCCTGTACCATCGAATGCCGGAGCAAATGTTTCATTGCTTTTCATTTCAGCAACGAATTCCGATATTGTCATTGGGGCTGTAGAGCCAGCAATCGGACTAATTCTCGTACTTCCGTCATTGTTGTAAATTTCAACAACATAATCTCCCTTTTCGGTTTGCTTCATTCTGGTTGAATTTCGAACATGAGGTAGTAACAATGTTGCAGAGCCTTTATTTTCCGTTATGGCTTTGATAGCCTCCGCATCTATCATCACCTTTTCAAGTTGCTTTGTTAGCGTAGTTAAAACCTCGTCTTTTTTTCCGAGTTCCCCTCGGTGTTTATCTTCAAGCTGCTTTTTGAAGGCATCAGTTTGCTCTTTGACTTTATCTTCGGGTGTCCAGTTAGCCATTTCCTCGACCTTTTTAAGTGCTTCCCGCGCTTTGGCCGCATCAACACCCTCAAATGATTTGATTTTTGATTCAGCAGCTTCCCGCTGTGTTCGTTCAGAGCTTAAAGCAGTCTTGAGGCCCTTCACATCTTCCATCGCAAAACCGTCCACGGCCAATACGTCCAGCAGAAACGTCCCGTCACTCTGCTTTTTGTATTCCTTTTTTATTTCTTCCGATAACTTCGTATAGGCTTCTTCATTGATTTTCGCTGGCAAAGACATAATATAATCTCCTTCGGCTTCCCGCCTTCTAAGGGCCTTCCCGGCCCCGGACTTCCCGTCCTTTAGAATTTTTATTTTTCAACAGGCAACTCGCCTGCTTTTACGCATTTAAGCGGGCAATAAAAAAAAGGCTGCGTGAACGTGTGGCTCCACACAGCCTTTTGTTTATTCTTGCGTTTCGTTTTTGATTGGCCGATCTAAACGAAAACCCGCACATTACCAAAAGATTGTTCGAGTTCTTTAATTCATTTCAAAGCTCCTATTTTTTAACTTGCAATCTTTTGCAATTCACTAAGCTTTAACGGTCTATTATTTCGGTCAACAAATTCATTTAGCTTTAATCGTCCAGACCGAAACAGTTTAGCACGACTTTCGCCAAGGGCCTCATTCTGTATTTCTATCGGTTGTTTTCTCAGCCATGCCGGGTATGTCATATCCTCCGGGACCTGCCCGTTCATTGACGCTCGAGTTCCCTCGGGTGCTTCTTTTAGCTTTATACCGAGCTCCTTCCATGATTTTAGAACCGGGGCAGTTGTACACCGGCATGACCAGTGCAGGGGCAAGTGTGGCGCTGAATCAACAGGGTATATCTTCCCGCCGTTTGCTATTTTTACACAGGCCAAGCACGTCCTTGTGTCCAGAGTTAGTATTACCTGCACGCCCTTGATAATGTCTTGATTTTCTTTATAGACCTCATCCCGCGTAGTATGGGCAACGTGGCTTACAGAGCTACGCACAACCGCCCGTAGGTGGTGTCGGCTAATATTGAGAATGCCATCGCTATATCGTGCTGCTCGCGTCCCTTTTATCCTGCGCACAATCTTCTCTATACCTTCACCCTCAACAATACCAAGCTGTATTTGCTGGTTTACCTTGAAGGCTGTTTCTCTTGCTAAATTGCCGAACCAATCTTTTACCAGAACGCCCTGCATTGGTGCATTTGTTATAAGCGTTTTTAACAGCTTTGGGCTCGGGGCCACAAAGTCAAACGCTATTGGAGTTGCTGATTTAAGTGTTGCTATCTGCCATTGCGATTCGGCATTAGCAAAATCCCGCATGTGCTCGTACAACTTTGATTCCATCACCCGAAATTCCGCCCTCATGAGTTCCCCGTTTTCTCTGAAAAGCTTAATAAGATTTGGCGACATGCGAGTAATTTTACGCAGACTCTTTTCGAGCTTCGCTATCAAAGCGGGCTCGACTGTTTTGTTTAGCATCCCGATAATCTCATTGACGACAGACGTTTTATAACGCTCCATAAAAAGCGTGTGGCGGATCGCCCGGTCGGCTATTAGCTCATTCACCGATTGTGGAAGGTCATTTAGTCTTGGGTCTATTCTGGGCATTTTTATAAAACCTTTTCAAGAACTCTTACCAACGCTTCGCTTTCATCATCAAACTCACCGGGGCTTACATATCTTTGCCTGCCAAGATGTTCAAGTTTAAACAATAATACATGTATAGCCTCGTGCTTCGCATGTAATTCGGGACTTTCCCATCCTTCAATGTCAAATTTATTTATTTGATTTGTTAGAAAAACACAAACATTTTTTCCCGATTCATTAATGTCAATTTTTGCATAATCATTATTTAGCATTTTGTGATAAAATGTGAATCTATAATCTTTCAAGCCTAACTTCTCTACCCACCTTAAAAATTCTTTTTTGAAACGCTCAAAATCTTTCTTCGTGATTCTCATTCCTCACCTCCGCCTAACATTGCCAACGCCGGGCCCTCGGCTTCGATAGCAGCTACTTCCACATCAATGTCAACTGTTTCTGATAATAGACCCCGCTTCTTGATTTCGCGAAGGAACGTTACTCGTGATAATTCACTGGCTTGTCTCATCTTAATCAAATTCGCTATATCCTCCATTGCCCTTAGCAAAACAGCGAAATCGTTAAATACATCTATTTTGAAATTGACCGGCATAACTATACTTATCCATTCGGCTGCCATCATATATGCACGATACAGTAAATCTTCGAGAGACATAACCCATGCCTGTATATCTGAATTTGCCCGCGATTCATCGAGCGATTGCCCCGTAGCTGTTTGATTGCCCTTCCGCTGTATAAACGGCTGCAAGCCCAGTATCATCATACGCTCCTCTTTTTTATCGAGGTCTTTGGCCCCGGCCTCTATCGCCTTCCCGCTATGCTCTACATACGTTACTTTTGCATCTGCGTTATTACTACAAATTAACTGATTTGGCCCTAACGCTATTTTCTCTGCCTCATCCGAACCAAATCCCAGAACAACCAGCGTAGCCACACGAGCGTAGTGTAAAAGGTTTTGCTGGTCACTATCGCTGCGGTAATGGGCAAGATTGACCTCTGCTAATTCTTTAAGCGGTGGCTCGGCTGTCATAAAGCCGGTCATATTAGCGTAGCCAGTTAAAAGCGGTACTTTGCCAAGACTATTTATCCCCTCTGACTCTAAATTATATTCTACTGTTTTCCCCGTTGTTATTTTTTTGTATAGCTGCCAATTTACTTTTGAAATCACCCTGATATACTCGCTCTGTTCTTCTCCCCATTCCCCACTTGGCTCTATTCGTGTTTCTTTTATGCGTATTCTTGAAAGCTCCGGTAGGCCCGCAGCATTCTTCTCAATCCGCCAGCCGATTAGATTTTCGGGCTTTATATGAATGAGCATAGGCTTATAACCCTTATCCCGCTCCTGTTTCATATTTGGTGTTTTGCCCTCCTCGCTTATAGTTACCGGGTAATCGACAAGAACATGGCCCAAGCCCCGATTTACAAAATCATTCAATAGGTCTTTGGCAAGCTGATTCAATGACTTTCCCTGCCCGTCTGTATCATCCTCTATTTTGGCTATTGTTTCGGGCAAATCCCCCTGTATAGTTATCGGCTTACTAAATGGCTTACTGCAAATAGTCTTTACAGTGTCCCCGTAAGCACTAAATAAAATCGAGTTTGTTACACGTGCTTGATAATGAGTTGAATCTTCTTTACTAAATTTCGGTAAATATGCAGCACAATTAGCCCTCATCGCATCCGAGCCCGCTATCAAATCATCTATCAGGGGCCATTTAGCTGCCATATCAAGATATGCACTACAAGGCGAACCCACTGTCTGTTGAATCGTTTTAGTTTTTGCCATTTCTACACCAGAACTTTCTTAAAATCCTTTTCGTCTACTACCTCGATAACTATTCTTGCTTTTACAAGATTATCAAAGTTAGACTGTTCGAGAGTGTTTGATATATGTTCGTCAATAATGTTTTGATAGCCTCTATCTACCAAAGACTGTGTCCTTTGTTTTTTCTTTTGATCCATGCTATTTACTGCCCGCGAATTTTATTATCATTCCCGCGAAGGTTAGAGCGCTCCCAGTTATCCCGCTCATTACCATTAAAATTAACGTAACCCATGCTGGTACATATTTTGATAGCATTTTTTTCAATCCGTTAATTTCCTCCCATTGCTGCTCATCGCTTTTTTCTAAATTGTCAACTGCTTTTGTAATTCCGCTATGCTCTTTACATTCATGCTCCATAGTCTCTCCCTTTTTTATCCGGCCTGCCTTACCTGCAAGCTGTATGTTTTTGATAGTATCCTGTAGCGAACTTCATCGGCCACGTGGTCCTCGGCATCGCTATCTACATCATCGGGCTCTCTTTCGTCCCTCGGCAGAACCGGCACTGTTCGTATAAATTGTCTGCACGTATCGAAAACAAATAGGCCCGGCCCTTCGCGTGTAATTGAATTTTTCAAGTATTGCCTTACAAGCTCCCATCCGTTTATACGGCTGCCCGGGCGCTTATCGGCTCTTATCCAATTTACTCCCTGCTGCCTCATATCGTCCGAAATACACTTACCATTCTCGGTATCGAATATAGATGAATCCGCTGGCCCCATATTGACAACGTGACCGTTAGAGCTATCGTACTTTTTGATTTTCCGGGCAATCTCCGAGGCCAGTTCCCGCGTTCCCTCGTTTGGCTTGCCCGTCCATCCGTATAGCTCCGCGATCCTAAACAGGTCACCACGTTGCGTGCTTTTTGTTGAACCATCGGCCAGTCTCATATCAGTCCCGTCCGATTCCGCCCACCAACCTACCGAGTATGGCCTTGAGCTACCCCAGTCAAACGACCTGTCAATGCGCCATGTCTTTGGTATTTCAAACGGTCTAACAATATGCACCTTCGGATTCCATACATCATCGAACATGCCCCCGGCCACGATGTCCCAATCACCCTTAAGCCATGCTGCCCGCTTTGCTCCCGTTTGCGCCTGTAGGTTTTTCATATAATCCGGGTCATTTTTCAACAGGATTTTGTTTTCCCATATCTCCCCATGTATAGTCACCCGCTCCCGGCCTTCCTCATCTACAATAATTACCCCACGCGGGGCCGGGTCTATGAATCTGGCCTTGACCCAGTTATGGCCGGGCCCGTAAGGATTCGCAGAACTCCTGTATCGGCGTGGTATCCCCGGTGTTGACGACCGACAAACCGATTGCATAGTTATATACAAATCATCGCTGGCCCAGCTTGTAAGCTCCTCCCATCCTATCCACGGGTACTCATGGCCGTGATAGTTCCAGTAGTCTGCTATCTTGTCGGCATAACGGAATAAAAGTGTTTCGCCATCATTAAAAACCCAACGGTGATTTGATATATTATAAACAGCATCCGGGAATATAGGCTTGAACCATTTATAAGATTTTACTATTAGCTCTTCGAGGTCCGGGTAGTGCTTTCTGAAAAGTATCCCACGCCACGCCGGGCCAAAGCCCATGCCCACAAATTGAGCAAAGTCCATAAGCAAAGCATCCGTCTTGCCCGGCCCGCGTGTGCCCTCGTATAGACACTCGAAAATCGGGCAAGCCAGAAATACTTCCTGACTTCCCGGCTGCGGTTGCCAGATAATATCTACCCCTGTTGTGTCGGTAGAGCTTCCGGCTTCTGCGCCTGATTGTTTTTCACAAATTCCAACCATTGCTCTTTTGTCATACTGGCCGGTACAACTAAAACGCCCGTTGTCTTTATTTCGCCTTGGTGTACCAGCGCATCCTTGAATAACCCCTCTATTCGCGATAACGCATTAAGCGCTTTTTCGGGGTCTTGTAGTGTTATTTGAATTTTCCTTTTGCCCTTTTTGTCATAAACTTCTTTGATTCCTATAATACGCGATGCCTGAAAACGTGTGAGCATGTATGATGGCTTAGCCCGAACACCTTGTATTTCGTCCCATTCGAAGTAATCCAGTACATTGACGTTTGCAAAACGCTCGTAACGGTCAATAATGTCCTTCTTTTTCATCGTTGCCATTTCTTCATATTCCGCTTCGAGCTCTTGTATTCTGCGTATAATTTTAGTCTTTTTTAAGTTCTCGTTTGCCTGTACATGAGCACACTTCTCGCTATAACCTGCTTTCTTAGCAGCATTTGCACGCCTTCTCTTGGGATCGGCCACAATAAGCTGGCAGAATTTTTCCTGCATAGCAGTGAGCTTCTCATGGCTATCATCAGTCGGTGGTTGGTCTTTCATCGGTTGACTATCAACGTTACCTTCTTTTTGCTCCAAACGTTTCAATTCCTCTTTTTCTTTCTTATTTCGAGGCTTAAATTTTTTTAACGTTGCCGATGAAATTACTTCGTTTTCTTTTTTTCCTTTTGCCATATTTATTTATTCAATTTGATTTATAAGTTCATCTTTTTCTACAAATTCAAAGTTCCAACGCTTATCACTTTCATGCGGGCCCAAGGCATCTTCACCATAATCATATTCACATTCACCAAATAATTCTTGTTTAGGGTGAAATTTTGCGTTTGCAGTATCTATTTTTTTATATTTACCTATACCTAAACAACGATTACATATTTGGCATTTTGATTTAGTATCCCTCCCACAAAACAAGCAAGACTTTATCTCCGCCATTTATTCCTCTATTCATTTTTCTGTGCTATCAGTAAGTCCATCAACCCCTCGAGCGCATTGTCTGAAATTGTGCGCGGATTGTATGTGGCCGGGTTTAGATCGCCGAGCCTAAACTTGCGTATTTCAGGTTCAGCTATAACGCTCATGGTTTTTTGAAAGACTTGTTTCTTTAAGCGGAAAGCTTTACATCGGCAACTATCTTTTTGGTCTCGACTAATGTTTGTTTTGCGTTTTGTGCCTCAGCAAATTCTTTCTTAGCCTTTTCATCAGCAGTTACCTTGAACAATTCGTTACCTTCGATGATTTGCTTCAGCGCCTTAGACTTGGCTCTGGCCTCGCTTAATAGCTTTACACCCTTCATTCCAGCCACACCACCAAACAAAGCAGCAATGCCTATTCCCAACTCTAAAGCAGAATCAGCTATTTGCCAAGCGTCTGGACGTTCTTGCGCATCCACTTGCCCTTGTTGTACGATAGTATCGAATTGCTCAGGATCGGGCGGTTCTTTGGGCCGGCCCGAATAATTTAACGATACCAGTGTACCCTGAACCATTTTTTGGCTTGCCGGACTTTTCGCATCCGTTCCCTGCTCATCGATTTTCTTAGCCAATTCAAATGTTAGTTCGTTGCTTTGCTTAATTGCCTCGGTTGGAGCTAATCTAAAAGCCTCCTCACAACCGAAAGCAAAAAAGCTGAGCACAGCACAAAATAAAATGGCGATAATCAGACTTTTCATTTTTTTGCCCTTTCAATAGCAACTGTTATTAATTCGCTTTATATAACGGTCGAAAAGGCAAAATGACTTTAACAGTAGAGAATTGAAGTGGCTTTAGCCTTGTTGGCTTTCTGTGTTTTCCCCCGATTGTGGTCGTTGTGTAAGAATAGTTAGCATATAACTATTGGTTAGATATAGTGCTTGCTGTTCTGAAAATCCAGCATCCACAAGCCCGCTATAAAATGCCCACAGAACGGGCGTAAAGTGTTCTTTTACAAGCGCTGCCCCCTGCTCAATGTTGTGTATGTCTTTTATGTCCATTCTTTTTCAAGTTCTTCAAGAATTCCTTCGTATAAGGCTTTTGTGTCAGACATCATCCCCATAAATTGATGATTTCTACAAATAGGACAATCAAATTTCGTGTTCTGCTCAAAACATTTTATTCTCAGTTTCTCAACATACCAATCAATCGCTCTCTTTATAGCTTCTTTTTCCGTAAATGAAAATTTGCTTATTACGTGATAATGTTGTCCGATAGTCTGAAAGTCTTTTGTGATTTCTATACTTTTTTCACCCACCTCATTCGACATTTTAGTAAACCCCCTTATCATATTCTTTGCAATTTGCTTAATTTTTAAACATATATTTTTTAAGTAGTCGTCTTTATTCATATACCTTGCTCCCATTTTACCTTCATTCAACTAATTACCATTTTTTTTATAAATATATTCTATATTCGCACCATAACCTTTCGACACTTTCACTTCGCCCGGATTTATCCACATGACAGTTTTTTGTGGAAATATTGTTGAACAATAATTTATACCTGCTGTTTGCGCCGCAGCTCGCAAAATACCGCAGGCATCATAGTCGGTTGATAAAGTACGCAAGGCACTTCCAATGTCTTTTTTGTCTTTTGCTATGGCTTCATCCCAATTACTTGCTTTTAAGTAATCAGGTAATAAACAAGTTAGAACTTCTCCAAACTCTTTTTTTTGTTCATCTGTAACTGGTGGCTGTTTCGAATCAACATAGTTTGCTAAAGCAGATGAAAAAGCTTCACCAATATTGTGTTTATTTCTTATATTAAATTGTTCTAACCACCATTTTACAGCAATTTCAATTTCTTCCTTCATTTTTTTACCTCAATTTCAAGCATTCACAACATAATCCTTAAGCTTCTCGAGCGCCTTGTAGTTCTCAGATTCCAGCAATTTCTTCAACTGCCTAATAACCCTTCTCGATTTTCTTCTTTTACCTTCGGCCAATAACTCGATTATATCATTCACTAAGCTGGCTGATATTTTAATACCATAAACCGGGTCGTCAATCTCAAACCCGATTATCTCATGCAACATGTGGTTGTGCGTTTTCATTAGTAGATTGATTTTAGGTGTAAGCCTCCTATGCGCTTCATCCATTCCCAGCTTAAAAGCGGTCTTAACCATAATATCAACGCTACTTTTGCAATCTTTACATATAGCCATTGTAATCATTCTTGATTTAATACCTATAACACAAATTTTACAATCTGCTTGGTATCTACTTTCTCTGTTATGATTAACCATTTACAAAATCGTCTATATGTACGTATATATTTCTTCCTTGTATGATTACTTAACCTTTTCGGTTTTCTGTGATACCCTCCATTATTTAAATCTTTTATTATTCTCCCTATTAATTCATCGTTTACATCACTCAGTCTTTCGCCTTCCAATAAATTTGTTATTCTCTTTACTATAAATATACTTCCTTGTATTTCGATTTTTTCTACACCTTTGAACTTTAAATATTTTTCATACTCCACAAACAATTTCTCCATTAAATATTTATTGATTTGCAAAGGAATTCCCCTTTTCAGCAAATTTATATATAAATTTTTTGGTAATCGTGAAATCCATTTTAATATATAATCAGGGTATTTATATCCAAGTCTTTCACATTCCAGAATTTTTATTATATTTGCTTTTAACTCTTGTGTTTCTCTTTTTGTTTTGAGTCCTTTGAATCTGTGCCTTTTTCCACTAATGTTAATACCAATATAAAATGATTTCGACCATTTTTTTTCTCCATTTTTGTTTTTATAACTTGCTTTAAAAATACTCATTTTTTTCCTACTCCTTTTTTTCTCTCATCCAATTAATTGCGCCAGCAATTTTATAGCCTCCTTTTTTTTCAATAATGTACCCTTATTAAAAAAAATACCATCCTTGCGAATCTCATACGGCAATCGGCTTTCTATTATTTCTGACCCTTTTTTTGATTTTGCATATTCAAACCATGCTTTTTGTTCAGATATTGAACGGATATGGTCTTTTCCAATGACCTGTCTTACTATTTCTTTGTCGGCGGTTAATATATCAACTTTCAAAACATCTCCGTTTAGGGTCAAGTATTCAATCTTTTCCCCACTAAATATCTTTTCCTGTTCCGAGTAAGGAATTTTTTCAAGATAATTAGTAATCTTACCTCCGCCGCCCATTAGTAACCTTGGATGAATCATTTTTTTGCCAAGCATTTCATATTTTTGCCAACCACTAATTGGTATATATGGATATGCAATATGAAATTTTTCTCGGTACCCAGGGTTTTCTTCGATAGCCTTAACATAAATCTCCGCCGCTTCCATAAGCCCCATAACTCCTCTTTGATAAGCTTTGCCGAATTTAGATATACAATCATCTTTTTGGGTTAATGTCGAGTTCATTTTTTAGCTCCTTCTCAACTATATTTGTTATCGCCATAAACTGAAAAAATATTTCAACACCTTTTCGTTGATAATAATTATTTCTTTTGCTTACAAACATTTTTTTCTTTTTTAACCAATCCCGATATCTCCATTCAACCAATCTTCTCGCTATTCGCATACAATGTTTTGAACATACTAAATCTAAACCATTTAAAATATAATCTCTTGCTTTCCAATAATCTTTTTGTATAGACGATTTCCATATATTTACTGCTACATTCTTTTCGTCAATTTCATAGAGCTTTTCTTTCTTTCGACAAATACAGCATTTCCGACCATTCACATTGACTTCTTGATTCATGATTTAATTTCAGCCGGGCGATTATCTGGCAATCGCCCGGCCTTAATGTTACCTCCAAATCATCACCTTTAATTTATCCGCATCCATTGCAGTAATTCCCGAACGGTCCTTGGGCTCAAGATAACAGCATGAATTCTATCCCTATCGAGCAAGTCGAGGTCGCGTGGATCGAAAAGTTCGATTTTCGTCCCTTCAGCGCCAAAGTCTATAGCCCGGAACTCATAGCCCTCTCCTTTTCTAACCTCAAACCTGTGTTCCAGACTTTTACTTGAACGCTCTGTTGTATCCGATGTTTCTATTTCCATTTTTCTTTACTCGATAGTTTGCTGCTCTTGCTCGAAAAGCTCCTTCTGAATCTGCTGGATGGTAATTTTGATTTCTTCCTCAGCCCGAATGTAGTTTGTCAGTTGTGAGATTTGGCCGGATGAAAATTGCATATTTATCAGATTCGGGCTGTCCACCGTTTTGTTGATTGTGCATTTTTTCAATTTCGCATCCGTCTGAATAGGTGGGAAGTTTTCGTCCGGCTTTTGCAGGTCGATTGTCAAGCGCACATCTTCCTCATTCTTGACCATGTGCGCAAGAATCTCATTATCGCTTTCATTGAACGATAACGCTGAAAATGAAAGCTTGTCCGAATGTTTCCCGACCGTGCAACTGTTGATTACCGCAATAGTCTCAACCAGTTGCCCCAACTTCTCCTCAGGCTCTTTTGTTGTTTGTTTTTTGCTCATTGCAAAACTCCTTTTTTTAATAGATTTTTATTTACTTCGGGGCCCCTGAGTTGTCTATTCCCCTTTTTCTCTTAATATTTCGGCGAATGTCTTATAACCGTATCGCCTGAATAGCTTATCGCGCATTCGCTCAATTCCTCGCAGTAGCTTTTCCCAATCAACTTGATTGTCTTTTATCGCCCTAAGCCCACGAATGCGTCTGTTTTCGTACCAATCTTCCCCGTATAGCTTAATCATTTTGGCTTTGTACTTTACTGTATTCCCATGAAGTATTTTATTGCAGTAACCACATTGATTGTGTATGCACATACTATCAAACAGTCGGGCGTTTCTCCTTCCTCCAAAACAATGACCGGCCTCGAGATAGTTAATATGAAATCTTCTCTCACAGGTAAAACAGAACCCAAGAAAAGCAAAGCCCGTTGTTTCCAAACACTCCTTGGTACGGATATACTGGCTCATTGCTGCCCATGCTCTATCCTTCGGGGTTTTGGCTTGTTTCGGTGACTTGTTCATTATTTAATTTCACTCCTTTGTGTGTATTTGATTCCTCGCTTAAATCCAAATTCATTACAAATGTGAGTTCTGAGACAGAATCAATCTGTTCCGGTGATATATCTTGTTGCTTAGACAATATTTTAATCGCTTGCTCAAAATTCTCTGCCACTATTTCCATTTCAAAGACTCTTGTTAATCTATGTTTAAAAAGTTTCATAATCCTCCTTTCACTGCTTCCAAGAATTTTATTGCTTCGAGCAGTTCCGGGCTATACTCGCCATCAAAGCCCTCTTGATTCAATTTAGTTTGGTTGTGTCTCCACTTCATATCCTTAACCATCCAACTAAGGCTGGTTTCCGCACGTTTTTTTAATTCTCTGATTTGCTCCGTCAAATCTGTAATAAGTTTTAGTGCTTCTTTTTTGCCACCATAAAAATCACATTCCTTGCATGGGTCTGAACACACAACTACTTTACTTAATGAATTTTTACAGTAGCCGTCTTCGATAAATATACATATCTCTTTTTCACTCATCATTCTGCCTTTCAAACTCTTGCCATGTCACTAAATCTTGCAAAGTCGTGGACAAAGACAAGCTTTGTTACGCCTGTCCGTCCCCTTCGATTTTTCTCTGTTATAATCTCCGCCACCCCGGTCGGTTCAAAGCCCGGCTCATTCTTTCGGTACTCATCTTCCCGATAAATAAATTGCACTATGTCTGCATCCTGTTCAAGCGAACCACTATCACGAAGATCGCTCATTCGGGGCCGGTGATTTTCTCGGCTGTCAACCTGTCGGTTCAACTGGCTGATTGCAACTATGGGTATGTTCTCTCGCAAGGCTATTCTTTTCAGCATTTGGCTTATAACCGATATTTCGTGCTGTCTGCTTTCACTTTTTTTGGCTGTGTACATAAGCTGTATGTAATCAATAAAGGCTATACCAATCTTGTGCGTTTGCTTTAGCCGATGAACCATGCCCGCAAATTGCTCTGGTGTGTTTGTTTTAGAACTGAAAAGAATCTCAAGATTCTCCATTGACATGCTCTGCCTATATACCTCATCCCACTCATCGTCCCCTGCTTCACCCGAGCGCAGCCTTGCCATATCAACACCCGCGTTACTGCAAATCGCTCGCTCTATCATTGCTCTGGTTGTCATTTCTAAGCTTGCAAAATATACTGGCGTTCCTCTGCCTGCTATTCGAATCGACATATCCAGCGCTAAAGCAGAATTATGCGTCACAATATAATCGTCAGTAATATATAATTGTGATGGATGTGATACTTTTATACATTGTGTTTGTGTTACTCGCGTTGGCTCTATTGATATAATATTTAATCTCCTTAATCTCTTCTTGTCTTTTCTGATCCGTTGATATTTTTTTCTCAATGTCACTATTTTCTTGGCATGTGGATGTTGCAAATTGCATATATATGCAATCCTGCCTTTTTTCCTTTTTCCATTTATTTTATATATTGATTGTTTGGGATAATATGTACCTGTTCCTCCTATAGAACGAATTAAATCTATAATATCTTTGGCGAGTTGTTCACTTGAAGTTGATATGCGTATACTACCAAACTTTTCCACCCATCCATCAGTATCAATTAGACCAGCAAGAAGCTGTTCACGCATTTCACGATTAATATACTTATAAATATCAGGAATAAATTTCTCATGTGAATGCTTACCCCATAAATTTAATTTTTTTAATTTTATTTTTAGAGGATTTTCTAAAACACCACTTATTCCTTTTCTATTGGCTCCGCCTTTTCGTTTGATTCTATATTGATACTTTCCCGAAGCTTTTACAATTTCAAGATTATCTTCTATATTTATTTTTAATTTATCAATAATTTCTTTATCCGGCGTAGTAACTCTAACTGTTGAACCACATAATGTTCCTTCACTTAATAATACGCCCATTACCCAAGGATTAATTGGTAACCGTAAGTTATTTCCATAAATACCTTCAAACACATCTATCCATAGTCTTTTTTGAAAACGTGTTTTTTTTATTTTTTCAATTAGTTGATACGTATTGAGAATCCGACTTTTTTCCCATGTGCGATAATTTATTCGCCATAGATGTTCTCCACAACATTCCGTGCTTCTACCATCTGAAAATGTTATTTTATAAATTTGCTTTTCTCCTTGCGGATAAATAGCTAATAAATTTGATATATTTCCATCAATCGAGGCCAACGAATCGCCTATTTCTAATTTGCTCATTAATTTATATCCATTTATTGTCAACACTTTTGAATCAAGTGGCTGTGCCTTCCCCATAGACGGACGTGCAGCAATGATTATAAACTCTCCCGGATAGTATCCATTTATAAGCCAATCTATATCCCTGTAGCCTGTTAATATTTCATCCACTTTGTTATCGCGTAGATCAGTTGCAACTATGGTTGCTTCCTTTTTTAACTCTATAAAGTCCGGGCCCCGGCTCGTTGGTTCAAGGGCAAGCGCTATACTTTGAATCTGTTGAATCATTTCATCGACATTGCCCGGCTGTTCTGGCACGCTTATAATTTTCTCGATGGCTGCCTGAACTTTGCGCTCTTTCTCTTTTGCCCTGACTATGCCCGCATAGTAACCCGCGTTAGCTGATGAAGGGACAGAGTTGAGTATTTTTGCTATATATTCCACTCCCCCTATTTCTTTGAGTTTTTTCCTCTCTATCAATTCTGTCCGCAAACTAATAGCGTCTATAGGTGTATTCTTGAAATACAAGCTTAAAAGAGCCTCGTAGATTATTTGATGCTCCGGGAAAAAGAAGGATTCAGACATAGGCAATCTTGATAATACACTTGGTATGCAGGTGAGGTCTATAATCATAGAGCCCAATACCCCGGCCTCTGCCTCAATTGATGATATGCTTTCAAGATTTACTGTTCTATTTTTTTTGTTCATTCTAAATTATCCGTCTTTTATAAAAGTTCTTGTCTTGTCTTATCCAGTCGCGTCCCGTCGAGTCGTGTCAGGTCACGTCGCGTCCCGTCGAGTCGTGTCCTGTCGCGTCGCGTCTGATCCAAAGTCTTTGTCTAATTTTTATTTAACATTCCATTGGAAATCAACAACTTCAAATCGCCCTTGAAAACCGCCGTTTATTGGCCGGTAAGTGCCAAGCCCGATAAATTTACCAGCCTCATCCAGGTGTTCCTTTAGAACACTTTCTGTAATAGTCTGGTCGAGTACATAGATAAAAGTTTCAGCTTCCCATTCATGGATAATCGGAAAACATTTATAAACTCTTGGACCGGGCGCTCTTCTCTGGCCTTTACTATTGCCCAATATCCAGACATGGTCAACCTCATCAGCTTTAATTCCGAGCAGCATATTGTCGAATATCATAATGCCCGCCTCAAAGTGCTTCGTATAAGTCTGTTTTCCTTTGCCCTTAATTTGAATCCCAAGATATTTAGCTGTATCCGCTAAGCAATTTTTCAAAGCAATCGCTGGTATAAATACCTCACCATCTTTTGTTTTGTGTAGTCTTTCCCTCCACGTTCTTTTTTCGTAATCTTCGTTTGATTCTTTGTCCAGTTTTTCCACAATATATGGTCTTGATTGACTATATTGTGATACTGATTTTAATCTTATTCTTACCTTAATCATTTTTTTCTCCTTTTAATAAAGTTCTTGTCTTGTCTTATCCAGTCGCGTCCCGTCTTGTCTTGTCGCGTCGGGTCCGGTCTTGTCGCGTCGGGTCCGGTCTTAGTCATGTCGCGTCTGGTTATTTTTTTCTTTATCTGTGAATAATTTCAAGGTCTGTGTTGTTGCCAATTCCTTCCCATCGTGTAACTTGATATGCTCTTCCAACCTCTTTGTTGTTTTATTGCGGGTGAATAATTCTATCGCTCCGAACTGGCTAAGTTTGGCCGATATTAAAATCTTCTCATCATTTTGCAGATTTTTATCATTGATAGCATTCAGAACCCGTTTAGCTGTTACCCTTGTTTGTTTTCTTACATGCTGTGTTGTCTTATCCATTATTCCGCAATAATCCTCTGTTCTCTTGATTCCTACGTTGCGCACACATTCCAAGGTAATATGGTGTTCTTTCTCAATATGTTTCCTTGCAGTTTTCAAAAGTCCTCTGGCTTGAGAACGAACATCACGACCTATTGCTTTTAATAGTTCGTCATAAGTTACAATCTCACCCCCTTCCTTGATTAGTTTAGATTCCAATACGTTATATAGAATCCTTGTGTCTGTATGTAATTCATTAATAGCTCGTTTCACTTTTACTGTTTCCATTTTTTTAATCCTTTCTTTGAACTTGTTGCTTTCGCAATTGTTCTTTTGCT
>CAZJIR010000010.1:20022-21029 GCA_964546095.1 uncultured Pirellulales bacterium | reverse complement strand
CTGTCACCTGTTGATAAGAGTATTTTAAGACTGGCGGTTTATCAGTTGAAATTTTGCTCCGATATTCCGCCGAAGGTTGTAATAAATGAGGCCATTGAGCTTGCCAAAAAGTTCAGCACCGATAAGTCGCCGGCTTTTGTTAATGGCGTGCTTGATGCTATCCTGAAAAAAATAAACACGGAAAAGTAAAGTCAGGATTTCGTTTTAGCTGTTATGAGAACTATCGCAGTGTTAAACCAGAAAGGGGGCGTGGGGAAGACCACTACAGTGGCCAATACGGCTGCAGCCCTTGCTGCGGCCGGCTCAAGGGTGGTTGTTATTGACTTTGACCCTCAGGCGCATTTAACAATACACCTCGGTCTTGAGCCGCAAATCATTCGGTTCGGCTCATATAAAGTCATGACCAGTTCGGCTGAATTTGAAAAGAATATTCTGCTCATGAGGCCGAATCTTTGGCTGCTGCCTGCAAATATAAACCTTGTTGGCGCCGAAAGTGAGCTGGTAAGCGTGGTCGGCAGAGAGACTATCCTGCGGGAAGCCCTTCAATCAAGTAAGGATAAGTTCGATTATTGTCTTATCGACTGTAGTCCTTCACTCGGATTGCTTACCCTTAACGCGTTGGCCGCCGCTGAAGATGTTCTTATCCCGTTGCTGCCGCATTTCCTGGCACTACAGGGACTTGGGAAACTGCTGCAGACCATCGAGCTTGTGAATAAAAGGATTAATCCCGACCTGAAGGTTAAATGGGTTTTACTGTGTATGTTCGATGGACGAGCTTCGCTTCCGAATGAAGTCAGAGACGACGTTAAGCAATTTCTTGACAAGGCACGCGGAGGTGGTTGCCCCTGGTCGCAGGCACAGATTTTACCGGTTTATATCCGCAGAAATATCAAACTTGCCGAGGCACCCAGCTATGGCAAAACAATCTTTGAATACGAGCAAGATTGTCACGGTGCCGAAGATTACAAGAAGGTAGCTGAATTCGTACATACTCATCTGCAACCGGC
>CAZJIR010000010.1:3640-20012 GCA_964546095.1 uncultured Pirellulales bacterium | reverse complement strand
TGGTGCGGAAGATTATAAAAAAGTGGCCGAATTAATACACGCATGCTTCCAGGAACCGGCCGCTGCCGACATTTCGCAATCTGATTCGAAAAAAGAGACACCATCTCCTGATATCCCTGAGTCTGATTCAGAGGAGCCGCCTAAAGCCTCCGTTATTATTCAGCCCGGTGCACAGGAGCCACCAAAATCTCCTGTCATTATACAACCTGGCGCTCAGGCGCCATCAAAACCCCCCGTTATTATACGAACCGATTCACAGGAACAGCCGGAGCCTGCTGATGTTCCACAACATGGCTTACAAGCACCGATAACACCTGTTGATGTACCTCAGACTGCCAGTGAAAATCAGAACAGGCCTCCAATAGAAATCAAATCTATCACATCCGAGCGGCAGGAAATAGAACCTGACTCTACGGCACATCCCTCAGAGCTTGTACAAACACCGGCTAAACAGGAACAGGAAGAACCATGATGGCTAAATTAGTTTCGCTTGAGGTCTGAATTAATTCTTTCCGTTCCCCACGCAAAGTTCTGCGAGTCTAAATTTTTTCGCCTTCACCGTTTTTCTTATTCAAAAGCCCTCGCCCTCGCAGCCAGTCGGCACAGCGAGCCGGCCAGCTTGATTCGGCGGTATTCTTTTTGCCGAGGCCAAAACCGTGGCCGCCACTTTCGTATATGTGCATTTCCGCCGGGACTTTGGCCTTTCGCAGGGCAAGATAGAAATTGATACTATTCTCCGAGGGCACAGCCCTGTCATCGTTTGCGTGGACAAGAAATGTGGGGGGTGTTTCAGGGGTAATCTGTTTATCGTTTGATAGATTTTCTATGAGTCTGCCGTCCGGATTATTGCCAAGTAAATTAAACCTGGAGCCACCGTGGGTGTACGGTTCAGCTAACGTAATGACCGGATAGATGAGTATCATAAAGTCAGGGCGGCAATTGCTGCGGTCTATCTCGTCTTCTATTTTGCTGTAGCGTTTTTGAAAGTGTGTGCCCGCGCTCGAAGCCAGATGTCCACCTGCGGAAAAGCCGAGAATCCCTATTCGATTTGGGTCGATGCTCCATTCTTTGGCCCGGCTGCGAACTATTCTGATTGCTCGCTGGGCATCCTGCAACGGTGCCGGATGGCCGTAGCCGGCACCGCTGTTGTGATGGCGGTACTTGAGTATAAAGCCGGCAACGCCTAATGAATTGAGCCACTGTGCAATTTGATGTCCCTCGTGGTCCATGGCCAGGTGCCCGTAGCCGCCACCGGGGCAAATCACCACGGCGGCTCTGGTTGCTTTTTCTTTCGGCGGCAAGTAAATCGTCAGCGTTGGCTTATCGCCGTCTTCGCTGCCTTTAGCGCCCGGCGCTCCGTTGGGCCAGAGCAATTCGGTCTTAGGCAAGCTTGCTGCATTGCCGGTTGGAGCTATCGAGGTGAATGTTATTGCGGCTAAAATACAAATGGAAACGATTCTAAAATTACGGTTCATTTGTCCTTCTCCTTATCGCTGTTTCCCGCACAAAAGATTCCTGTGTTTTTCGATAGCAGCTTCGACATGCGGGTTTTCTAATTGTTCGGTGATGAAGTTCAGAAACTCAGCGGCATAGGTTTCATCCAAGACTCTTCGGTCAGCCGCCAGAGACAGACTGACTATTTTTCGTACGTTTATTTCTTCATTCTCACAAACAACCGTGGGGACGACATTACCGACTGCCAGTATAGTAGTGGCAGGCGGGGGTACGATTCCTAAAAAGCGTTCGATGCCATAGATGCCGAGGTTACTTAAAGCAACCGTTTCGTTTTCTATGTCCTCGAGAGTTAGTTGATTGTCGCGTGCTTTATTAGTTAGCAGTTGTTCCTCGACGGCAATCTGGGGTAATGTTTTTTCCGCGGCGTTTTTCACCACTGGTACGACAAGGCCCTGCGGGGCGTTGACTGCGAAGCCGACATTGATTCGTTCGGCGATTTTTATATGGCCGGTTTCAAACTTTCCGGCCGTGAGGGGATATTTTTGGACTGCCAGAGCCAGCGTATGGATGTAAAAGGCGTTCGTGGTTATTTTGACGCCTAATGATTTTCTGAGTTTTGGCCGGATTGCCATGAGCTCGGTTATGTCTGCTTTCGATTCTAAATAAAAGCAGGGCTTGCTCAGCTTGGATTGTAACATCCTTTGGCCGATAAGCTTTTGGATTCTTGTTAGCGGGATGTGCTTTTTTGTAGGATTATCCAAAAGGGCCTCCACAGTCCGGATTGATACGTTTCTGAAAAGCTATGTCAGTTATGTTCATAAATAAGGTTCCTTATTAGTTAGCCGGCACTTTGTCGCGATTATATGGGATAAACAGAGATTTTGACATAAAAAATGGGTTTGAAATTGGGTTTGTTTTGCATAAAAGGGCCGATTTGTCGAATGTTCTCGACAGGAGTAGAGGATAATTTAGTGAAGAATGAGCTAAAGTGCCTAAAGTGAGCTAAAGTTAGATTTTTGATTCTCATGAGTGGTTTAGTGGATAATGGTAATTGGCTCATGATTCGTTGTAAAACTTGAATGCTAAGTTCAAATGAATAATTTGACTGGGCCTTCTGGCGTGAATCTTTCGCCTGCTGGCGATGTGCGTCGGTCATCTGACCGACAAGCGGATATTATACCATATTTTGACTCTGAAATCAATTGAAATCGGCTTTAAATCTCCGAGACTCGATACTCATTGTTATTAACTTGTGCTGCTGGAGGCCAGCATGAGCATCATCCAATCACGTAGACGCGAAGCGGTGGAGTGATCAAAGCTAGTGCGAGTAGGCAGCACAAAGCAGATGCATCATGGAATAATTGATACAAGATGATTGATATTTAATTCTCGATGTTAGATTATTCGGAAACCGGTAAAAGTCCCAAATAAAATCTTTGGATTATTCACGCCCCGAACCGGCATATACGACCAGGATTCTCCCTTCACGTCATCTTTGTGACTTGTGAAATATGAAAACGTAGTGGTCAAAGATGTAATCGTCAAAAAGATCTACCTGTTCAAGATGAAGCCCGCCTTCAACTGCCCATCTCACGATTCTAGGCGTATCTGCTATTGAGGCACAGTTAAGAAAAACCAGACCACCGTCAGTCATGTAGTCACTGACCTCTTTTGCGAATCGCTCAATAGTCTTGTAGCCTTCGTCAAAGAATGCCCTATCCATTTCTGTCTCACACTTCCTGTCCGCAAGCGGCAGGTTGGCCAATACAACATCAAACGTCACATCTCGCGGCACTTCAGCAAAAAGGTCCCCCTTCACAACGTCAAGCCGATGTTTGAGTCCGAGACTACCAATGTTCTCTGCTGTATTTGCTACGGCGTTTGCGCTCACGTCAACAGCAAGCGAATACTCCGCCCCGAGACCGACTGCCTCTATGGCGAGAACGCCACAGCCGCAGCCCATGTCAAGGACCTTCCTATCTGCAAAGTCAACAGTCCTCTTTCTCATGCTTCGAACGGCGGTTGTGGTTGAAGCTGTGAGGATTGGACTAAAGACGTGTGGGAACACTACGTATTTGTGGCCGAAGTAGTGAATCGTGTATGGCTTACTGATGCACTCATGAGCTATAATGACATTTTCGAGATGCTCTTCAAGGGTAATCATGGATTACTCTTCCCAATTGCATCCTCGAGCCGATTCGAGCGATTCCAGAGCGATGCAAACAATCCTTCGAGGACCTCGATCATTTCCGGGTTCTCCGTATAGAAACCCCCTTGCTTCTTTGTTTTGTCCTTTATCATATCCGTGTTTCCAATGAAGAGCAGCGCCTTCTTTTCTATTCTTTCATCGGTCTCTTGGCTGGTTATGAATAGTAATACAGGGATGTTTTCTGTTACTCGTACTTCATTGTGTTCCTCGTCTTCTACGTTGTCGCGGAGTTCATTCGAGATATGCTTAATCACCTCTCCTTTTAGAATCTGAGCTCTTTCAGGGGAAAAATTCCTCCGCATTGTGTTATCGGGCTTTTCTATCTCATACGCGGATAACGCATCTATGAACTCGGTCAGTGGCGAGTTAACCTTTGGATCGAGGTCAAACCTCAGAAACAACAACTGCGTCCAGAGATTGTGCTTAAATCTCTTGAACAGGTAGTAGTAAAATGGATTCTCGTTTTCGTCATAGAATTCCCGCGTTGCGGCCTTGTTTTCCTGAATGTTTGGCCCGAAGTCTGCTCCGAATATTGGCCAAAATACGGCTATCTTAGCTCGTGAGCCGTCAACCATGTCGATATTCTCCAGCATGTCTTTAGCTTTCATCATACAGTTCGGGAAATTGGCAATTGCGTTTCTTCCCTGCAGTGCTAGTTCAGAGGATGTTTCCTGAAGACTATACAGAACGTCACTCAGTCCCAGGATAAGATCTTGGCTTTCTCCTACGTCTTTCTGGAGACTGCTGAGTCCTATCGAGCCGACCACTGCAAGAACGGCAGCTACGAGAACTGACACGAATCCAGGCAATCCCCCGAAGGTGGTTGCCACTGATTTACCATTGAATAAGCTCACGTTTTTACTCGTCACGGAGCGGATGATGTGGATAAAAGCGATAGCTATAATTGTGGCTGCAACTATTATGAGTAAGTTAAGAAGAAGTGTGCTCATGTGTGTCTCCAGTCGCTTTGAAGACCCGGTACTCGGGTGATTTGAAAATGGTGACCCTCATCAGGCATAAGAACGGCGTATCCAGCAGGGCAACAATAATCTTGATCACAAGTTGACCGACAATAAGCTTCCCTATGGGCATTATCCCCCAGAATGCCAGCGTTATGAAGATGCAGGTGTCGAGCGTCTGCGAAACGATGGTGGAGGCGTTATTGCGTAGCCATATATGCTTGCCTTTGGTGAGGCGTCCCCAGAAATCATATGCCCAAACGTCGTGCGGCTGGCTGATGAGATAGGTGAGCAGTGATGCGAACGTGATGCGTGCAGAGAACGAGAGCGTCTTCTGAAAAGCTTCGCCAGCTTCAGGACCAAATGCATGGGGCCACCTCAGTGCGACAGACAGCGACCCAAAGTATATCACGTTGGCCAGAAATCCGGCGAAGACTGCCCTTATAGCAACTTTCTTGCCATAGAACTCAGAGAGTGTGTCGGTAAGAAGGAAACTGATGGAATAGACTATTACTCCCGCCGGTACTGTGAAACTGAACATTGTGATGATCTTAGTCGCGAGGACATTTGCTGTGACGATGCACATGGCAACGATTCCGAATAGTATCTCGGGTCCCAATCTCCGCGCAATGGCGACAGTAAGTGTAACTACGACAAGAGTCCCTATGATCCAGAGTACTTCATTCATCGTATAGCCTCCACATAAAGGACATAAGTTTTGTCATTATAAACACCGTTCAAATAATACAACCCCATCTGATTCAAGTCAAAAAGAAAATTTAGGACTGTTCGAAACTATTTTATGGTGGGCAGTCTCCCGATAACATCCATTGTGTCGAAGAGGACAACGCAGGAAGCCAGTAAAGAAGCATGAGATTCGGAGCACTCACTCCGTGCATATAAAACCCACATTATAGGACCAGTTACCTAAGCAAAAGCCAAAGGGGGAACCGGTAACATTCTGCAGTGCTTGCCTTCTGCAGGATGCAAAGGCGTTAAGAGTGAAGGATTCACGTAAGGAATGAACAACTTCCTGAAGTAAATTAAATTCTGGGGCCAAAGTACTTATTTCTCCCTTTCTTGAGGTTCTTTCGTATCTCGCTGCACCATTCAAGATGTTCGCATAACTCCTTTAGTTTAACAAAATAACATAGAGAAGATTAAAAATCAAAATGTAAATAGAAAAATTGTTGAGACCCTTCGACAAATTCGACTACACTTACTGGGGTGCGCCAAAAGCAGCGCGCCCGTTAACATAACGTTATGATCATCAGAGTTTTCATCTTCGTTCTGATTAGTCTGCTCGTTGCAGGCTGTAGCAGTGCTCCCAGCACTGCGAATTGTAAGGCCATCGATTGCGCATATAGCGGCATCCGCGAGGTCGCTCTCGGGATCAATGGGTATGCTGTCCAACACTATGATATCAGCGACGATGAAGAGATATGCCGGTCAATCTTTCTATGGCTTGACGGTCATCGCCATGGGTGGCGCGTGTGCGACTTCACGATTCCCGGCAACGTGTTCATATCGGGGAAACTCTTTCAGGTGAATATCAATGATAGTCACATGGGGATTCTGTGGGCGAATGACATGCAAGAGAAGTATCGATGGTACTACCGACCACGAGATGGTGAGGTTGACGCCTTGCTTGAGGATATCAAGCGCTGGATAATTGGGTCGAGCAAGGAGGAAGTCATAACAAGCAAATCCATGGGCCGCCAAAGGCGCTGGTGATTTGCAGCATTACGCACGATTCAACGGAAATCCATAGAATACACGAAGTTACCTGTTGATTAGACAAATCAGGGCAACCACATGGGATTGCCCCTACGTTTGGGCGTAAGCAATCCTCTGCGGTGCAGGGGGCTAACAATTTAAGATTGACGTAGATTATGTCTGTTGGGCCAAGGTGGCCATGTTGTTCAAGAGGGCATCGAGTGATTTTGATGTTCTGGATTTCATAAATAATGCCATCAAAGGAATTATGGCCGGCCATGGAATGAACGGCGCTAACGGTAAAAAGAACCTTTGAAAAGGTGTGCCCTGCCTATTAAAAATTATTCCAAAGGTCACCACGAAAAATATGCTCATGCCGATAATAAAAATAATCAAGAATCTAATAGTGTTGTGAATTCCACCAAGCTGGGTATTGATTGAAAGCTCGTTCCCGGATCGGGTAACAGAAATCTTCGAGATACCAACCAGTGGGTTTTGTCCCTTCGTCCAAAGAGTACCCGGCCCCGTTAACTCTATACATTTATTATTATTTTTAATTATTGTAAAACCAAGGGGCAGAAAGGTGTTTCTGGCAACTTCAAGGGCTTTGTCCGTATTTCCATTAAAATGTATCGTTTTTTCATAACTCATAAAAATTTCTTGTTGCTTATGTCACGACCACTTATAGATTAGGTCCCTCGCAAAATACTTTTCCCACACCCTTTTGAGGTTCGAATCCTGTATTGAATGGGCGATACAGGGCTCGAACCTGTGACCTCACGGGTGTGATCCGTGCGCTCTAGCCAACTGAGCTAATCGCCCCTTTTTAGTTTCTCAGATTGTAAGTCGAAAATCGCAAATCGTCAATTACAAATCAGGTTGCAACGATATTGAGGCGCCCTAATTTTACGCCCTTCATACTTAATATTCCTTCGGCCATTTTGTTAATCTGACAAACGTGTCCTCTAAGCACAATCACCTCCATGCAATCGTGTTCGTCCAGGTGGACGTGAAGAGTGGAAATAATTTGCAGAGATGAGCCTAAGTTGTGGGAATGCTGCACAGCCACCAGCTTGTCAGTCAGCTTCGTGGAATGATGGTTGTAAACCAGAAAAACGGCAGCGACGGCCATGGCTTTCGGATTGCTCAGTTTTTCCTGGCTTAATTGCTGGCGAACGAGGTCACGTATCGCCTCTGACCTGCTTTGATAACCCTGTTTTTCAATAAGCTCATCAAACATTGACAGCAGCTCTCTATCAAGTGAAACTCCTATACGTTCAAGTTGCGCCATTTTTTTCTCCTGATGATTGTTATCTTTTACGCCTTACTTGTTACGTAGATTGCCTGCTCGGCGAACAGATTGGGAGCGAATTTTACGGGGCTTAGACTGCTTTTTATCAGTGGTATTCTCTTTTCCACTTTAACGCCCAGCTTTTTGCAAAACTGCTCAAAATCTTTTAACGACAGAAAGTGGATGTTCGGTGAGTTATGCCAGGAGAAAGGTAGCTGCCTGGTTACCGGGGCTTTGCCGCGCAGGAATAATTTAGTTCTGCTGAGCCAATGGGCGAAGTTAGGAAAGCTCACAATCACTTTCTTGCCGACTCGCAGTAATTCGGCAAAGACCTTTTCAGGATTTTTCACCGTTTGGACTGTTTGTGAGAGTATTACGTAGTCGAAGCTTTTATTACTATAATATCCAAGTCCCTGTTCGACATCCTGCTGTATGACGGGCAGGCCGCGACATACACAATCAAGCACAAGCTCCTGGTCAAGCTCTATGCCTTCGCCTTTGATATTCTTATCCTTTATCAGATTTGTCAGCAGTTCGCCGTCTCCGCAGCCGACATCCAGCACGGTAGTGTTCGGCTTAATAAGAGATTGTATTAACTCATAATCCGCACGTATCCTTTGAGCCTGGTCGAATGTGCTTAGCTGCCGTGTACTTCGTGCATAACATGAACACGGCTGTTGTTGTGCCTGCGGTTTGTAGGTGGCCTGCAAAAAGCAGCAGATAAATCTGCCCATAATCTCCGGCTCCAGCAGAAAAGCATCGTGCCCGTATGGAGATGCAATGTCAACGTACGTGACATCTTTTCGGTTTGCCGCCAGCGCATCAACAATCGCTTTGGACTGGGCCGGAGTGAAGAGCCAGTCGCTCGTGAAGCTGGCTACGAAGAATCTCGATTTGACATTCTCAAATGCCTTGTTTAGTGAGCCATATTGTTTTTGCAGGTCGAAGTAATCGGCCGCCTTTGTGATGTAAAGATAGCTGTTGGCGTCGAACCTTTCCACGAAAGTCTGTCCCTGATAATCCAGATATGTCTCGACGGAAAATTCGGAATTGAAATCATAACGGTATTGCTCAGTGCTTCGCAAAGTTCTGCCGAATTTTTCACGCATACCCTGTTCCGAAAGGTACGTTATGTGCCCAATCATTCGTGCGATTGCCAGACCTCTGTCGGGGCTTTCTTTGTCTTTGTATTGTCCGTTGGTGAAATTCGCGTCGGCCAGAATCGCGTTTCGCCCTACTGCATCGAATGCAATTGACTGGGCGCCGAGATGGCTGGTTGTTGCAAGGGGCAATATAGCTTTGGCGAAATCTGGATAGTCAACCGCCCACTGCAAGACCTGCATCCCTCCTATGGAGCCTCCAATTATAGCCAGGAGCTGTTTTATCTCCAGCTTGTCCAGCAGCAGCTTCTGGACTTTGACCATGTCGGCTATTGTGATAATTGGGAAATCCAGACCATAAGGCTTGCCTGTTGCCAGGTTGATTGAAGAGGGGCCTGTGGTCCCGCTGCAGCCGCCTAAAAAATTCGAGCAGATAATAAAGTATTTGTTTGTGTCGATTCCTTTGCCGGGCCCGACCATATTTTCCCACCAGCCGGGCTTTCTGTCATCTGGGCTGTTGTAGCCTGCGACGTGGGCATTGCCGCTGAGGGCATGGCAAATCAGAATGGTGTTGTCACCCGCCTCGTTGAGCTTGCCATAGGTTTCGTATGCCACGTCAATCGGAGCCAGAGTCTTTCCACACTCCAGCTTCAGGGGCTTATCCTGCTCGATGAGCCGAATTGTCTGGGTCTGCACGATACCGACCGAATTGTCTCCAATCTCTGCCATAGCTATTTTAAGTATATAATAAAACTTCTTTCTGTAAAGCGGGCAATACACAAGATTCGATATCGAAACAGGTCTTTACTGCTACCGTGCGAGATGCTGTAATCCACATAAGGGCCGGTTCATCTGCACAAATCCGCCCCAGGGCATGTTGAATTTGTCGCGTTGGCACGATATGATAATGTTATGAGCAGGTCCGCCTTGCTGCGAGGCAGGCCCGAAAGGCTGTTCTTATTTTTACCTGTATATTTTTAACAAGACTGTAATTTATGTTCGGATTTAAGAAATGGAAAAGAAGGCGATTGGGCAGGCAGATATTTCCAGGGCATTGGCTTGAAATAATAGAAAAAAACATTCCGTTTTATAAGAGCCTGCCTGATGAGGACAAAGAGGAGCTGAGGCGGCATATTCTTATCTTCATGAAGGAAAAACGCTTCGAAGGTTGTGGCGGCCTTGAGATTACCGACGAGATTAAAGTTACCATAGCAGCACAGGCGTGTGTTCTCCTGCTCCATCGCGAGAGTGATTATTACCCGGGCCTGTCTTCCATTCTTGTGTACCCTCAGGCGTATGTTGCTCGTATGAGAAAACATCTGCCGGGCGGTATCGTGACAGAAGGTCTTGATGTTCGGTTGGGGGAGTCCTGGCGCAGAGGGTCGATTGTGCTGTCATGGGATGATGTTAGAAGGGGGGCGGCGGATATTCACGATGGACAGAATGTTGTTTTTCACGAATTTGCACACCAGCTTGATTCTAATGCCTCAAGAGACAGTACGCCTGTGCTTCGTAATCGTTCTCACTATATCGCCTGGGCGCGAGTGTTGCAGGAAGATTATGAAAAGCTTCGCCATAATGTGAGCCTGAACCGCCGTACTTTCTTAAGTAAGTACGGTGCGACGAATCCTGCCGAGTTCTTTGCGGTAGCGACTGAGTATTTTTTCGAAAAACCGAAAGAGCTTAGAAAGCTTCATCCTGATTTGTACAGGGAGTTGAAGTCGTTTTATCAACAGGACCCCGCGGCGCTATGAAGGTGGGGACAGTCGCTTGTGTTTCGACTTTATTTGTGTGCCAATTGTCTTATGACGTCGATTAGTGCCTGGGTTCCATCTCGTCCCCGGCCCTGAGTTTGCAGAGTGGTGAATAGCTGATGAACCAGAGCCACTCCCGGTAAGGGCAATTTAAGCTGTTCTGCGTATTCAAGAACCAGCCGTAAGTCCTTCTGTTGTAAATTGACCATGAAAGCGGGTTTGAAATCGCCTGCGATTATCTTTGGCCCGAGTGCTTTGAGTGAGTGGCTTGCCGCGGCACCGGCTGAGGTGACTTTCAACGTGGTTTCCAAATCCAACCCCGCCTTTTCGGCAAAAGCAAGACCCTCGGAAATGCTCATAATCGTGTGAATAACCATTATCTGGTTGGCCAATTTCGTCATCTGCCCGCAACCCAGAGGGCCGCAGTAGGTAACTACTCTTCCCATTACCTCCAGAACAGGGCGCACCTGTTCGACGATTTCTTTTTGTCCGCCGACCATTATCGAAAGTTTAGCTTCTATGGCTCCTATTTCTCCGCCGCTTATGGGCGCATCGAGCAAAGTAACGCCTTTAGTTTCAAGGACTTGTCCCATTTCTTTTGTGGCGGCCGGTGATATAGTGCTCATGTCGATACAGATAAGACCTTCCCCTGCTGATTCGATTACACCGTTTTGGCCGAGAAGTACCTCTCTGACATCGGGCGTGTCGGTGACGCAGGTTATTACAATGTCACTATGCTTTGCGATTTCGGTGGGGCTTTCGGCCCAGGTTGCACCTTCATCGAGAAGCTGCTGGGCTTTTGTCTTTGTGCGGTTATGGACGGTTAAAGGATATCCTGCTTTTAGCAGATTGTAGGCCATCGGCCCGCCCATGATGCCGGTGCCGATAAAGCCAATCCTTTTTTCGGCCATCTGTTTATATTACCTCGAGCCGGCGGAGGATTGTTTTTGTCCATCGCCCGGTGCGGACCTGAGCGAAGATTAGCAGTAAAAATATTAGAAGCCAATAGCCAGTGAACCGCAAATAGCGGAGGATGATGTCTGATATGTCGCCTATTTCAGTGGAACACCATTTCACAAGCTCGCCGGGTGTATATATCGCCCCGATAAATACACAACAAAAGGCTTTCTGCCAGGGCAACAGCAGCAAAATCATGACCATCGAGAGGAAAAATGCCCGGGTGATATGATTTATTCCGCCAAGCCTGCCTACCAACGAAACCTTAAGGGCCATAAGTATTGTTAAACTATAAAGCACACCGGTCAGTACGAGTATGGCATTAACAATGCGGATGGTCAGGGCCAGGTGGTTGAATGTTATCCCCAAAAAGGAGTCTTTTTTGGTTTGCATTTTGGGCGGTAGCATTTCCTTAATTTCTGCTTCGGTTGGTTCATCTTGCTCAGCGGCCACCTTTTTCGCGGCATCGTTGACATCCTGCACAATATCGCCGGTACTTTCAGCCATAACAGCAGGCTCATTGCTCATGGGCTTTTTCATGGGCCATTCCTTTGCAGTGATGAAGCCTGTATTTACGACCCAAAAACATGCCTGCGATACCAGAAGACACAAAACTATAATAATAAACAAAAAGTTCTTCCATCCTCTGAATACTCCAACCGCTTCGAGGCAGTCGGTGGTATCCAGCAAATTGCTCTGGCCAGTTGGTTTCTCGTTCATTTCAAAATCTCCTATATTATTGAATATCCCTCACTAATATACCTTATCTCTACCATATAAGCAGGATAAGTGCAAGAAATTCTTAATCAAAAACGGACTTTATTCTTTTTATGGCCCTTTCAGTATTTCCCGGCACGTATCTTTTGGAAACTTTCTTTAGCCGCCTCGATTGTCCTAATGAGGTCTTTTTTGCTGTGGGCCAATGAAATAAACATTGCCTCATAAGCACTTGGGGCAAGATAAATTCCACGCTCTAACATCAAAGTAAAGAATTTTTTGAATCTTTTTATATTAGTCGATTTTACATCGGTAAAATTTCTCACTTTTTTGCCGGCGAAGAAACAACTCATAATCGAGCCGGTGCGACTAATTGTGACGGGAATGCCGGTTTTTTGGGCGGCATCGGCCAGGCCCGCCTCTAATAGCGCCGACGAAGATTCGAGTTTCTTATAGCAATCTCCTTTTGCCAGTAAGTCCAGCGTCTCATTTGCTGCTGCGGTGGCGATTGGATTACCACTGAGGGTTCCCGCCTGATAGACCGGACCAACCGGGGCAAGCATTTCCATAATATCTTCTTTGCCTCCGATTGCTGCTGCCGGCAGTCCTCCTCCTATTATCTTACCCAGACAGGTAATATCGGCTTTGATATCGAAAAGCTCCTGTGCTCCGCCCAGGGCTAAACGAAAGCCGGTTATCACCTCATCGAAGATTAGAAGCGCATCGTTTTGATTGCATAAATCACGAAGCGACTGCAGGTATCCGTCAATGGGTGGCACCACACCCATATTTGCAGCGACAGGCTCAATTAAAACCGCGGCGATTTTGCCTTTATACTTTTCAAACGCAGTCTTTACCGTGTTAGTATCGTTAAATGGAATTACAATGGTCGCCTTTGCAATCGACTCGGGTACGCCGGCGCTCGAAGCAATAGCGCCCTCGGCAAGACCTGAGCCCGCAGCCACAAGTAACGAATCACTGTGCCCATGATAGCAGCCGGCCATTTTTATTATCAGGTCCTTTTTGGTATATCCTCGGGCAAGACGGACAGCGGTCATTACCGCTTCTGTGCCGCTGCTGAGGAGCCGAACCTTCTCGATGGAATCGAAGGCGTCGATTATTTTCTTTACCAAAGCGGTCTCAGATAGTGTCGGCGCCCCGAAAGATGTGCCCCTGGTGGCTGCATCGGCAACGGCTTTCAATACCTTCGGATGGGCGTGCCCGAGTATCATCGGGCCCCACGAGCCTACGTAGTCGATGTATTCGTTGCCGTCGATATCGTAGATTTTTGACCCTTTAGCTTCTGCGATGAATAGCGGGCCGATATCAACGCCTCCATAAGCCCGGACCGGGGAATTCACACCGCCCGGCAGATATTTACACGCCTCGGCGAAAGCTCGTGCCGATTTGGTTTGAGAAAATTTTTTTCGTTTGTCTGTCATTGTTTTTCTATCATAAGACTATCAACAACGGATTTCAAAGAATTTGTATAAACGGCTGCTTTGGGGCCCCTGAATGACATAAACCTGGCCAATGCTATTTTTCTTGCAAAGTCTGCGCGATTTGCTAAACTCACAAGGTTTTAGAATTTGATTTGGAGTAAGATATATGAGTTTAGTCAGATGGTTTAGAAAAAATAACAAGAAAGTAATGGCAGTTGTTGTCATCGGGATTATGTTCGTATTCATTGGCGGTGGCACTTTACTTCAACAGCTTGGTCAAAGAAATATAGAAACCGTTGCTTATTTTGCAGACAACAAGAAAATAACAAACATCGACCTGGGTATGGCCAGGCAAGAGCTGGATATCCTCAGAACGCTGCGGGCTGATGACTTCCTCAGAAGCCAGGATTTGAATGGTGTTTTTTTGAGCGAACTGCTGTTTGCCGAGCAGCGAACTTCACCGGCATTTCTCAATCGTATAAGGCAGGCGATTAGAACGAACCGATTCAGAATAAGCGATAAACAAATTAACGATATATACAGGCGCTCGTTGCCTTCCAGTGTATATTGGCTATTGCTCAAAAACGAGGCCCAGCTTGCCGGCATCAGGTTGCCGAACGAGCAGGCCGGTGCGATACTCGGGCAGATTATACCAAGGCTTTTCGAGGGTCAGACATATTCGCAGCTAATCGGGGCTTTAATAAACAGGTATGGTATTCCGGAACAGCAGTTCCTGGAATTATTTAGCCAATTGTTAGCTGTATGGCAGTACTCCCAGATGATTTGTTCAAATGAAGACGTTACAAGCTCCCAGTTAGCCCAGACTATTGCCTCTGAGCAGGAAAGTATAAACGCTGAATTAGTCGAATTTGATTCAGCGGTGTTTGTCGAAGACGAGGCTCAACCCGGTGAGGAAGAAATTCTTGAGCATTTTGAGAAATACAAGAAATTCACCGCCGGTGAGGTAAGCGAGGAAAATCCATACGGTTTTGGTTATAAGCTGCCGGACAGAGTTCAACTTGAATATATAGCTGTCAGGCTCGACGATATTTCACCGCTGGTAAAACCGCCTACGAGCCAGGAAAAGGAGGATTATTACCACAGAAATAGAGAGCAGATGTTTGCTGAGCAAGTACGAATCAATCCGAATGACCCGAACTCACCACTGACCAGGCGAATTAAAACTTATGCCGAGGTGACAGATATAATTTCAGAACAGCTTCTAACAGATAGAATCAATTCCACTGCGAACAGAATATTGCAGGATGCTAAAACGCTTGCCGAAGCCGACCTGGAAGATGCAGAGATAGAATCCGTTAATATGACTATTGAGTGGTTAAAAGAGAATGCTGGTGATTATGAAACCATCGCCGGGCAGTTAGGTCAGAAACATAATGTCAAGCTATATCAAGGTCAGACGGGAGAACTCAGCCCGGTTGATATGCAGGCCGATGAGTATCTTGCGAGGCTTTATATAGAGGGTTCCGGGCGTAATCCAATCCCGTTAGCTCAAATTGTTTTTGCCATTGATGATTTAGGCGCCAGTGAACTTGGGCCGTTTGATACGCAAAGGCCACGACTGTATAGAAATGTAGGGCCGCTGAAAGACTTTTGGGGTTCGACATGGGGTGGACGCAAAGGCGTCTCTGGACAAATAATGGCCATTGTCAGGATAATTAAAACTATAAAAGCCGCTGAGCCGGAAAGTTTAGACCAGAGCTTTAGCACAAGCCCGATTGAATTTGACCCGAACCAGGAAGATACGGCCGACAGTGTTTATTCAGTAAAAGAAAAAGTCATAGAGGACTTCAAGAGACTTGCTGCTATGGACGTCACAAAAAGAAAAGCCGGAGAGTTTATTGACATGGCAAAAAAAGATGGCTGGAACAGCGCGGTTGATAAATTTAACGAACTCTATGGAGAGCCAACCAGCCAGAACCCGAATGAGGATAAAAACGTTGTCCAGCCTTTCGAGCTGCAAAATCTTACAGGCCTGCGAAGAATACCAAAGGCGATATTGCAAACTCTGGCGGTGCAAAGTGCAGGCAGGCCGACAGGAAAGCTTTTTTTGAATGAGCGTGACAACTATCGCCGCTTTATAGCGCAGCTTTATTCATATATACCACCGGACAGCAACACTGCTGACGCAGTCCCTCTGGTTATGGAATTCAAGCCGGATATGAGCTTTTATTGTATAAAGAGTGTTTCAATTAAGCGTCTTACTTTAGAGGAGTTTCAAAAAATCAAAGCTGAGCGCTTGGAGAGTGAAGGTGATATTCAATCTCAAAGCCTGGTGGTGGTGCATTTTAATCCTGAAAATATTTTGAAACGTATGAACCTAAAGCTGGTAGAAGCTGATGAAGGACAGTTAGGTACAAAAACACCCACGGAGGATGCCAATGTCCCTATGGAATCGGAGGCGTCATTGTGAAATCGGCGCTTTCTAAAGCCAACAATACCCTCTTTCTGTTGACGGTTGGATTGCTGGCCTGGCTTATCCCTGGCGCCGGGTACCTCTTGCTCAAAGAGAACAGGCGCGCGGTAATTATATTTGCGACTATCGTCCTTACTTTCTGCACAGGATTATATATCGGCTCAATAGGAATTATTAATCCCGTTGGAGCTAAGCCCTGGTATGTAGCACAAATTATGAATTCGCCTGTGGTGGCTGTGCTGGGTTATTTAGCCTCAAAAGGGGATTATCCTGTTTTTGGCAGACCAAATGAAATAGGGCAAATATACACCAGCATCGCAGGCTTACTCAATCTTTTG
>CAZJIR010000010.1:0-3630 GCA_964546095.1 uncultured Pirellulales bacterium | reverse complement strand
AAAATAAGGGACGCTGGAGATTGAAATGTCGGAAGTAGCTGCTTTTGTAATAGCGAGCTTTACAGTGCCGGAAAAAATCGGCGCAAATCCACAATCTATGCTGTGGTTGCTGCCTTTGGTGGCGGCGATTGCTATCGTCTATAAAGCAACGAAACTGCCGGCAATAAAGACCGTTGATTTCATAAAGGAAACAGCGATTTTATTTGGCTCGATTATTATTTTTATGTTTATAACCGCATTGGTTCTGTGTGCCATGGCGTGGCTGATAACGGAGTAATTGTAAGAGAGGTCTTCTTAAGTTTGTTGAGCTTAGGCTCACTCCAAAGAAATGCACGCAGCCCGGCTGTTTTTAGTTTTTTACTGCGTTATTCGACATCCTCTTCAGGAGATTTTTTGAGCACACCTAACTCAATAAGAGCATTAAAGGCGGCTTTTTGTTCCGCTTCTTTTTTATTTGTTCCCCAGGCGCTTGGGAAATGGCTGTCCTCGATAACAACCGCAAGCTCAAAACACTTATTATGGTCGGGTCCTTTTTCATCGAGCAGTATATAAACAGGCGTGGCATTAGACTGTTCCTGGGCATGCTGTTGCAGCAGCGACTTGTAGTTGCCCTGAGCTTGTTCTGCATCGGCCCTTTCAATTAACGAACCGTAGATTCTTAAGATGAAACTTCGGGCGGCTTCAAATCCGCCATCGATATAAATTGCGGCAATAATGGTTTCCAAAACGCCGGCAGCAAGAGAGCCTGACAAAGCCCTGCTGGAAACCATGCCTTTACCGACTTTCAGGAGTTTGTGCAGGCCCAGCCGCTTCGAAATCTTAGCGCAGGTTCCGCGAGAGACAAGCATACTCTTAATTTTTGTCAGGTCGCCTTCAAGATAATTTGAAAATCTTTCGAACAGCGTTTGGCAGATAACCACGGCTAAAACAGAATCACCGAGAAACTCCAGCCTTTCATTGCTTAACAGACGATTATCGACTGCAGAAGAGTGGGTAAATGCTTGGGCTAAGAGATGCTTATCGGAAAACTTGTAATCTATTATCTGCTCGATTTGCTGCAGAGTTACTTTATCCATATTAATCATGTCCTGCTTCTATAAGAACTCTGCGAGCAGATTACGAACACCGTTCCCACAACGGCCTTCGTAGCCGGCTCTACAGAGGAAGTCTTATATTTACAAAGGATAAACCGGATGTTAAGTACCCGTTTTTAAGGCTTCTGTAAAACGGAATCCGGTTAATATCCTAATTGACCATCTGCAAACTTGCCAAAGCCACGAACTTATCGTCGGCGAACTCAAAAATGCCGTCAAGACCGGTTACCGTAAAGATACCTTTAGTTGCCGCCGCAACACTGCAGAAAACAAGCTGATGACCACAATCAGCTAATAATTTGCGCAACTTCAGCATCTTCGACAAGCTCGAGGAAGTTACAATATCGACGCCGGAAAAGTCTATGACTACGTCACAGTCGCCTCTGTCACGAACCATTTCCGTAACAGTCTTGAGCTCATCTCCAATTTCCGGCTCCTGGGGCGAGTCCACGAGAATAATATCTTCAGACCAATCTTGAATCCCCATTTTAATCTCCTATTTTCAAATCAAAATAAAATATTCAAAATTCCCATCTTGCGGCCTGATGCTAAATAGGAATCCAGGCGAGAGCCTAAGCTCAATTGGTTTTGGAACAAAATTGTGTTCCTTATCACTTTTTTACATATTTTTTATCGGCAGAAGTTTCAACTGAGTTAAGAAATAAAAGAGGCTTTATTAACTTTAGCTTATCGACCTATAAAATCTTTGTTTCTGTTATCCTTAGGTTAATTTGTAATAGAACCTGTAAAAAAAAGAATTTTGTCTTTCTTCTCTTTTTTGCGTTTAGCTTTAAGTGATGAATGGTTTATAAAGTTATTAGTTTTACGGTTATTTATAGTTGACAGCTTTGACTATCTTACAAAACCCTGTAACTGCCGAAATTGTCGAATGTTGTACCATCTTTATAATTTTCGGTCCAGTTTTCGATAGCTGACAGCCTCGGCAATGTGTTCGGGCTGAATGTTTTCGATACCGGCTAAATCGGCTATCGTGCGCGCCACCTTACAAATCTTATCGTGAGCGCGGGCGCTTAGTCCGAATTCAATCATCGCTTGTTTTAAGATGAATTCGCTTGCTGAATCGAGCCTGCAGTACTTCTCTACTTGCTTATGACTCATTCTTGCATTTGTCATAACCGAGCCGTCGCCGAATCGTTTTGCCTGAATGCCCACGGCCCCAACAACATCCTGCCTCATTGCTACCGAGTCGAGCCGGCTTGATTTAGAGCGTAGCTTGCTGAAGCTTATCGCAGGTACGTCAATGTGGATATCGATCCTGTCAACTAACGGACCGGAGACTTTAGAGAGATACCTTCCAATCTGGCCCGGCGTGCACTTGCACCTTCTCGCATCGGAACCGAAATAACCGCATGGACAGGGATTCATCGCCGCGACGAGCATAAACTGGGCGGGAAATCTGATGGTCTTTTTTGCCCGTGAGACGATAACAAAGCCGTCCTCAAGCGGCTGGCGAATCATTTCGAGGACGTGTCTTGGGAACTCGACAAATTCGTCCAGGAACAATATTCCAAAATGAGCCAGAGATAATTCACCAGGCCGGGGCGTTGTTCCGCCGCCAATCAGGGCGGGCCCGCTTGCCGAGTGGTGAGGCATACGCATGGGACGGGTGGCCATCAAAGCCTTATTTTTGCCCAGCAGGCCTACCGAGGAGTACACGCGTGTTGTTTCGAGAGATTCTTCAAGGCTCAAAGACGGCAGAATCGTTGCTACTCTTTGCGCCAACATCGTTTTTCCTGCTCCGGGCGGGCCTATCATCATTATGTTATGACCCCCGGCAGCCGCGACTGTTAGTGCACGTTTGACGCTTTCCTGACCCTTAACATCCGCAAAATCGACTTCATAATTTGACGCTACGTTAAAGAGTTCTTCTACGTCAACGATGGTTGTCTCCAGCTCCAGTTGCCCGGATAAAAACCCTGCCGCCTGTGCGAGTGAGCCAATGCCGAATGCCTCGATATCGGCAACCACCGCGGCCTCTTTGGCGTTTTCCAATGGGACAATCATTCTCGTAAAACCGTTCGCCGCGGCCGTCATAGCCATACTCAATACACCGTTGACCGGCCTGATCCTGCCATCCAGGGCCAGTTCCCCGACAATGATAGTCTGGTTGAGAACCGAGGTTATGAAAAGGCCCTGACCCATAAGCATGCCAAGAGCGATAGGCAGGTCAAAGGCGGGGCCTACCTTTTTCACATCAGCGGGGGCTAAATTTACTACTGATTGGGTTTTGGGATATTTGTAGCCGCTGTTGACGATTGCGCTTTTAACCCTTTCGATGCTTTCCTTGACGGCAGCGTCAGGCAGCCCTACTATGACGGATTTCTCAAAGCCGCCTCTCGCAATGTCAACCTCGACCTCACAGATTATCCCTTCGATTCCTTCGAGTGTAACGCTATGCAATCTCGCTAACATAATATTTTCCTCTGTTTTTTCTGGATTTGAAAGGTGCATTTTAAGAGCAGTTAAGAGATGCTGCAAGCGATTTATAAAAAATCTCGTTCTGCGGTCAGGGCCA
>CAZJIR010000009.1:12554-21742 GCA_964546095.1 uncultured Pirellulales bacterium | reverse complement strand
TGATGTCGGCAATCCAGCAACGCATGCTGGTTCCGTAGGAGGCATTCTTGACGACAAGGTGCGGCCACTTATGTCGTTGCCAATTGCCCGAACCCTTTCCCGGATTCTCGAACCAGTACCCTGGGATAACGACGTCCGTATCGTCATCTCCATCGAGGTCGCCGGCGCCTCGCGGTGCTATGCCGCCGTGGTTATGTTCACCCTCGCCGATATTCGTCTGCTCAAGCTCGGCCGATGTGTTGAACCAGGAAACGACGGTCCCGTGGTAGGTGAGGATATCCGGGTACCCGTCGCCGTTGATGTCTGCGGTAATAATGTCATGCCCGCCACCTTTGAAGGCGTGGGCTTGCCATGGCATATCGGGAGCATCGGCCAGGCCACCCGGGTTTTGGAACCAGACATGATTTAGGACAATGTCTATCAAGCCGTCACGGTTGATGTCAATAGCCGCTGCCCCAAGCGCGCTCTTGAGGCCCTCAGACTTGCCCATTTTATGCCGAATCCATGTGCTGTCGTCCTTTCGTTCGAACCAGTAGGCTGTCTGAGGTTCGCGTCGCGATATCACGATATCCAGGTCACCGTCGTTGTCAAAATCCGCCAGAGGAATCCCACCGGTACCCCATGCGGACCCCGGCAGCGGGTTGGCGATAGTGAAGTGCGTCCATTTCATTCGAGCGGTCGCTCCATGGACACTTTGAACTGCAATGCCGGCACAAACAACCAGCAATAAGCATGTTATGCTGCGACATAATACACTATTGCCTCTCCACATAGACGCACCTCCATCTTTGTATGTAACTGGATTTTTTGTAATTTGTCATCATGTAAACCTCGGAATCTGTATATGACAAAAACAAACACAGGTATTTGTTGAGTAGGAATGCAAACGATAAACAACTCAGAACACCGTGGCCTGACTTTACAGCAATTCCGCAATTTTATCTTTCGGATTTCCTTACTTAATTATCATCACTCTCGTTTTTCCCTGAAACGGCCCTAATTTCAATCGGAGTTATGTGATTTTGAACTTGTAACTTTTCCTCAGCATCAGCTTCTGCTTTTAGATATGTTTCAAGCTTCCTTTCTAACTCGACTATTACCCCAGCATAAGACCTGACCTTTTCCTCCGCTTCATCTTTGGCTTTATCCTGGGCTTGAACTCTTGCCAGTAACTCTCCATAGGCCCTTGCTTTATCTTCTAATTCGGCTCTAACTTCCTGCTCAGCTCTGGCTCTTGCCTCGGTCTGGGCTCTAACTCTTTCTTCAGCTTCAGCTTTAGCTTTTGTCTCGGCCTCTGCTCTGGCTTCAGCTTTAGCCCTTTCTTGTGCTTCTACTGCTGCTCTTTCTTCAGCTCTGAGTCTCGCTTGTGCCTCTGCTTTTAACTCTTCCTCTGCCTTGATTCTTGCCTGGACTTCTGCCTTTCTCTGCTCCTCAGATTTTTCTATGGCTTTTATGTAGCCTTTTCTTTCAGCTTTTGCCTTTATTTTTGCAGCAGCCTTCGCTTCAGCTTTAGTTATTTTATCAGCCCTGGCAGTAGTTATTACTTTTAACTCTGCTTCAAGACCGGCTCTTTTTTCGGTTTCCGCCTTTAGCTGGTCTTCAGTCCTGAGCCTTGTTTGCACTTCTGCTTTTAACCTTTCCTCTGTATCATTTCTTGCCCGTGTTTCGGCTTCAAGTTTTCTTTCTGTTTCGGCTATTGCCTGGGCATAGGAGTTTGCTTTCTTCTCTACCTCAGACCTGGTTTGTTTTTCGGCCACCGCAATTTCCTGGGCTTCAGTTCTGGCTCTTTCCTCTGCCTGGATGCGGGCATGTAACTCCTCACAGAGTTTTTCCTTCTGTTGAATCTCAGTTCTCGCTTCCTGCTCAACTCTGGTTCTTGCATGAGCTTCCGCAATAGCTTTTTCTTCGGCCTTAGCTCTCGCTTTTTCTTCTGCTTCTATTTTGGCAAGCAATTCTCCATAGGTTCTTGCTTTGTCTTCAAGCTCGGTTCTAATCTCCTGCTCAGCTTTGGCTCTTGCCTGCGCTTCGGCCCTGGCCGCTTCCTGAGCTTCAACTTTAGCCTTCGTTTGCTCGTCTGCTCTGGCTTGAGCCTTCGCTCTCTCTTGTGCTTCAGCTTCTGCTTTCTCCTCAGCCTCGCGCCTTTCCTGTATTTCAACTTTCAATCTTTCTTCCGCTTCGGTTCTCGCCTGCATTTGTGACTGAAGTTTTCTTTCTGTATCAGCTATTGTCTTGATATAGGTTCTCGCCTTCTCCTCCAATTCAGATTTCGCTTGTCTTTCAATTCCGAATTTCTCTTTGGCTTCTGTGATGGCCTTTTCCTGCGCCTCATTTCTGGCAAGTAATTCTCCATAGACCCTCGCCTTTTTTTCCAGCTCATTTCTCATTTGCCGCTCAATATCGGCTCTGGCCTGGACTTCTGATTTGGCCATCTTCTGAGCTTCGGCTTTGGCTTTTTCCTGCTCTTCAGCTCTGGCCTGGGCTTTTGCTCTCTCCTGAGCTTCAATGGCCGCCTTTTGCTCAGCTCTTAGCCTTGCCTGCGTCTCGACCCTTAACTTCTCCTGCGCAAGTGCTCTTGCCTGTGCATCGGCCTTACGTTTCTCTTCTGCTTCGGCGGCAGCTTTGATATAACCTTCTCTGTCAGCTTTTGCTTTTGACTTAGCTGCCGCTTTTGCTTCAGCCTTGGCTACTCTATCGGCTCTAAAGCCTGTTACTTCTTTCAACTTAGTTTCAATGTCGGTGCTTCTTTTAGCTTCGGCCTCGGCTCTATTTTCAGCCTCGCGTTTTGCCTGTGTTTTAGCTTTTAGCTTTTCCTCTACCTTGACTCTTGCCTGTGTTTCCGTTTCCAGTTTTCGTTTTGTGCCGGCAATCTCTTCAGCATAGGACTTCGCTTTTTCCTCCGCTTCATATCTTGCTTGTTTTTCAGCTTGAGTCCGGTTTTCGGCTTCATTTCTGGCCTTATCCAATGCTTGAGTCCTGGCCAGTAACTCTTCATAAAGCTTGTCCTTCTTCTGAAGTTCGATTTTCGCTTCTTCCCCTGCCTTGGCCTTTGCCTTAGCCTGGACTTTAACCAATTCTTCGTCTTGTGTCTTTAACTTTAACTTTTGCTCTGCTCCTTTTAGTAACTCGGCTAACGATTTGGCTTTTTGTTCCGCCTCTTTTCTGGACTCGAATTCGATTCTTGCTTTTTCTTCAGCCCTTTCCGCAGCTTCCATGTAAGCCTTGACATTTCCCAGAGCCTTGTCTTTCGCTTCTCTCTCAACTTCAACCGCTTCCTCCGCTTTGGCCCTGGCTTTAGCTTCGGCTCTCAAACTTTCTTTTAACTCATCCAATGCATCTTCATAGGCCCTTTTTTCAGCTTTTGCTTCGGTTCTGGCTTGGGCTTTCTCTTTTGCTTCAGCTTTGGCTTTTGCTTTGGCTTCGGCTTTGGCCTTTTTTTCCATTTCCGCTTTTGCTTTTTTTTCCGCCCTGGCTTTTGCTTTGACCTTGCGCTTATTAAAACAAGGTACTAACATATGGTGGGGCCAATGTTTTTCTCCGCATACAGGGCATGTTGGTACGAATTTTTCGTCTCCGGACCCGTTCGCCTTTTCCGTCATTTCCAAACCTCCTTGCTTATTCTACTAAACATTGCAATCAATATTTATAGCGAGACTATCAAGACTACTAACCAAAATTTTCGGTCTGGAGTTTCTCAGAACAAGTAGCCCTGCTCCATTTAAATTGAGATTGCGTTTTAAGTTCGCTTCTCCAAAGCTAACCCAATACGCATATTTAGCAAAGCTTATTACACAAATGTCAAATTGCCAAGAAAAACTTATCCAAAAGCACAATGTAAAAAATATTTCCAATACCAGCAATTTCACGGCACCGTCTATTCCACATCCCCGGGCGGAAGATAAAACTATCCTCCGCAGGAACCCAGTACTAACACCGCCTAAAAACAACTCATAATTACCTATTTTAACTTTGGGTTTGTTTTGCACACCCTTATAGGGTGGTAAATTTCCGCGTGTAAAATCATAAACTATTATCGTTAAATTTCCTGCCCGCGCAAAAACGTGAATTGGCTTTATTTTACCCATTTTAACTTTGGCTTTGTTTTGCGTAATAAGTCTGATTTGTCGAATGTTCTCGACATTTGTAAAGATGCCTTATAGGCACGTAAGTAATTGATTTGTCGATGTTTATGACTTGTTTTATTTGAAAATCCTTGATTTTGACTCATTAGCGGTCTAAATATTATAGGACGTTGCGGGCGTGTGGAGTGGGAAACTGTGGAGAAGAGAGAGAGTGGGGTTGTGGAGATGGAGGAGAAGAGAATGAAGGATAGGAAGAGGCAGCGAAGGAAAGAGAAGGACGAGGGAGGTGAAGAGGATGGATGATCGGCGAGGGAAGAGAACTCTGAATTTAAAATTCTGAATATGGAATTAAGAATTTGAATCATATCTATAAAAGTAAAGAAATCAGACTAAAGACTTTAGGTTTTTGGTGTGCCTTTTAATTGGTTAATGATGAATGATTATTGATTATTTTCATGAGGAGAAATCCACATTTATTTTTACCAATTATGAATGAGTTTTGCGTAGCCTTCTGGCATGAACTTCCGCCGGCTGGCCCGTCTAAAGCCGGGTAAACTCCGTTAGCCTTCTGGCCAACTTGTGGGTATTATATCATATGTTGGCTCTAAAATCAATTGAAATCGGTTTAAATCTCCGAGACTCGACGCTGTATACCTGATTCAAAATACATGAAGCTTATTATTGACAAATTGTGCTGCCGGAGGCCAGCATGAGGTGCCTTATAGGCACGTAAATATTTGAATAACATTTCTACCGTAAGCCAGCATGAGCTTCGTACAGTGATTTAAAGCTGGTGCGAACTGAAGGTAGAAATGTTATTCGCAAGCTGGGTAGAAGGACGGAGTGATTAAAATTTAGTGCGAATCGTAGGTAGAAATACGTTTTACCATCACTTCGCTCACTCTTGGGCAGGCTTCACTCAGTGGCTACCAACCGCCGACTATAACGATTGTCCCTCCGATTGTAGCTGCTAATAAAGCAATTTTCAGTTTTAATAAGATAAATTAGTAGGTTAGAATAAAAATATATCATACAAATGGTAATTGAGAGCAAATATGAAAGGCAAAGAGAAAAGCCAAAAATATTTAGGACGACGTATAGTTACTTACGTTCCTCTTGAATTATTTGCACAGTTCAATCTACCTATACAAGCATGGAAACTCGCTCCAGGACTTTGGATTCAACGCCTATCCAAAAAGATTAAAGATGATTTGGTAGCTAAAGAGGCTAACATCAAACCTTCGTCAGGTATATATCCAAATTACGCCATAAAAATTGACTGCATCGTATATGGAAACCACATTCTGACAAGAGTAGCTAATGATGGTAAGACCGTTTCAGATTATTCCACAGTCTCAGACTATGTTAGCGTTGATAGCATCAATATTACAAAAATGATACTGATAGCCTTGCTTTTGCAAAATAACCTAAAGTTTGCTTTTGCAAATTCACACAGTTTGTACGAAAATCATAGTGGAGTTAGTGTGTACTCAAGAGAAGAAATGTCAGGGCCATGGTGGCATTGTCGCCCAAGTAGGCCAAGCAATATAATAGACCGAAAGATTCTAAACAAAACACTTGGCCATATAGAAAGATACTATCGTCCACTTACATGGGAAGTCAACCGTGTCTCCACTGCCCTTAGTTATTTCTGGAGTGCACTTATTGCTAAAGAACCAAATCAACTTTTCACCAATTTAACAATTCTACTCGAATGTTTGTTAAGCACAGACCGACAAGAATTATCACACAAAGTTTCTGAAAGAGCTGCAATAATTCTTGGTAAAGATAATAATGACAGATTAACCATATACAAAGATATGAAAGAAATATATAGTCAGAGAAGTAAAATCGTTCATGGGGAAGGTGTTCCAGCAAAGGGACTTATTCATAGTGAAAAATTTATGGTCACGCCAAAATATATCTTTTGCCCAAAAAGTTTGAGGATAAAAGTCATAAGAATTTCAATTGACTTATTAAATACACTGTTAAATGACAATGAATACGTGAAGATAATCCGGTCTTCAAAATCTGAGGGGAAGATAAATCAAGCTTTGAATGAACTTTTTATGAAACGCTTGTTTCACCACTAATATTATACATCTAATCAAAAATGATGGAGGGGCAAGCCCCTTTAATTTATTATTTATGATTTTCGAATGGGGCAGGCAACTCCCCTGTGATGCAGGGAGCTAACAGCAATAAGGGCAATCAGATGGGATTGCCCCTACATTTCGATTTATTCCGTCCCGTCCAAGGAAGGCCGGATAGAAGCTGGAGAAATACAATCGGAACCAACAAAATTTTTTTACAAAAAATCAAAAATAATATTGACTATACGGTCAAAACTGACTAAATAGTCAGCTTCATGAATGCAAAGACACTAAAAACTGAGAAAAACCGGGCACAAAAAAGGGCATGGAGAACTCGAAAGAGACTGAAGAAAGCCGCTCTGGACGTGTTCAGCGAAAAGAGTATTAACTCGGCAACGGTGGAAGAGATTACAGAAAAAGCCGACGTCGGCAAAGGAACACTTTACCAGCATTTCGAGGATAAGGATGAAATAATTATTACGCTGGTGGATGAGGCGGTCGAACACCTAATAGAGTGCATCCAATCATACGAGAGTCAACCTGAAACCTTAGAAGATATGCTTGAGCATCTGCTCAATGCTCACTACGAGTTTTATAGTGAATCTAAAGAAGAGTTCATTTTACTTTTCCAGGGCAAGCTGATGCTAAAGCTTCAGTCTGAGACTCTCGATGACTTAGAGGAACCCTATTTGCGTTACCTGCAAGAGATTGAGAACCAACTTTCAGGATATCTATCACCCAGAATAGACAATGTCAAAGTCCGCCGGCTGGCATGCGCAGTAGCAGGTTTCGTTTTTGGTTTTTTCTCGTTCGCCATGATTGGCATGACTTCCGAAGAAATCGAAACAAGCGTTAAACCGCTTCGGCGGGTTTTTGTAAGGAGCTTATGTACTTTTCTTGGGCGCTGAGGATAGCTTACCAAAGCTTTCATTCAGTTTATAAATCTTCAAGAAACAAGAACGATTTATGAATTGCGGATTTCCTATGGAAAAGAAAAAGAATAGAGACGTGCTAACTGTTGCGGAAATAAAAAAATTCAAAGCCTTATTATTGGCCAAGTTAGACGAAATATTAGACAATGTAATCTGTATGGAGGAAGAAACGCTGCGAAAGCCAAGGACAGATTTATCAAATATGCCGTTCCATATGGCTGATGCAGGTACGGACACGTACGAGCTTGAAAATACACTGGGATTGGTGGACAGCGAAAGAAAGCTGCTAATGGAAATTCAGGATGCACTCAGTCGCATCGATAACGGCACGTACGGAGTTTGTGAAGGCAAAAATGAGCCTATCCCCAAGGAAAGACTCAAAGCAATTCCCTGGGCCCGATACTGTGTTACCTGTGCCGGCTTGCTTGAGAAAGGCCTTCTTGCCAGAGAAGACTATGATGAATGGATGAACGATGAATAAGATGAGAATCTCGAGGAAAAGCGGGACCAATGATTGCAAACCCGCTTATTAAAAAACCATTTTTTCAATTGTATGGAGGCTTTAAAATGGCAAAGAGAAAAGCAACAAAAAAACAAGCAACCAAGAAGAAACCTGCAAAGAAGAAAAAATAAGGACGTGATAATCTGAGATTATCACAAAGCCATCAGTGTCGTGACACTGATGGCTTTTTTGTTATTTCGAATGAACTGTGATTTTTAATATTATCCTGCGATTTTTTGCATATAAGACCTCAGATTTCTTTACGGTCCTGTATGCGAATAATCTACAGACTATTACCCTCCGGTTCAGCAAAAGCAATTTCAGAACCTTGTGAGTAAATAACAATAAAATAGTTCCCGATATCGATTAGCCGGTGAAATATATATATACCGCCACAATGATGGCAACTAAAAGAATCGAGAAGATAACATCGGATTTCGACCAGCTGGATCGCGATTTTTCCTTATCTTCAAGGGTTGTTGTTCCATAGGTAAGGCCGTTTATTTTTTCATACGAAGGAGGCGCTGTTATATAGCTTACCACAACCATCACAATTATGCATACTATGAAGATAAATAGACTATAGTACTGGAAGAAAATGTTGTTCATAATCCAGAGGAACGAACCTTCCGTATAATTGAAGTCTTTCAGGAGCTTGACCGGCGTATCTATCCCCATACGAATCAGGCCCAGGGTAAAACCAACAATTAATGCCGACAGGCAACCTTTGGCGTTAAGCCTTTTTATAAACACACCGAGGAAGAACACTACGAAAATCGGCGGAGCGAGATATGATTGTACTCCCTGCAAATAATTATATAGCCCTCTGCCACCTCGGATGACCGGAATCCATAACAAACCAATTAATATCATGATACAGGTAGCTATACGTCCAATCCACACAAGCTTGTGCTGAGAAGCCTGGGGACGTAATTTAGAATAGAAGTCTATTGTGAACAAGGTTGAAGATGCAGTGAATACCCCGGAAAGCGAACTCATCAAGGCAGCTAATAGACCTGCTACTACGATTCCACGAACTCCAGCCGGTAGGACGGTCATAACCAACAATGGGAAGGCTTTCTGGGCTTCATCGACTATTACCTCTCCCTGTGAATCGATAATGGTCTGCTGAATCCGTGGAATCGCATCTGCATTTTGTGTCGACGCCAGGGCAAAACAAATCATACCGGGAATGATAAAGAGAAAGACGGGTAAAAGCTTGAAAAAGCCTGCACAAATCGAGCCCCTTCGTGCCTCGCGCTCGTTCGGCGCCGCCAGGGCACGTTGAACAATGTACTGGTCCGTACACCAATACCACAACCCGATAATCGGTGCACAAAACAGCATACCCAGCCAGGGATAGTTAGTGTTAAAGTACCAGGCCATACGAGCTGATTCTTTAACCGGGGCCCAGGTTCCTTCGATATTTTCCGGCACCAATGGCTTCCAGAGGTTGAACATATCTGAGCCGCAAACTGCCCGCAACTCTCCCCAGCCACCCAGGGCCTTAAGGCCGAAGTAGGTCACTAAAAGCGAACCGATTACCAGAATAATCGCTTGCGCGGTTGCTGTGTAGGCCATT
>CAZJIR010000009.1:8169-12544 GCA_964546095.1 uncultured Pirellulales bacterium | reverse complement strand
CCAAGAACGGTGTATATTCCAGTTAACACAATGACGAGGATTGAACCTATCCAGAAACTATCCAGCCCCATAAAACTGATATCCGGCAGCAGAACACTAAAGACAATGCCACCGGCAAAAATACCGACAGCGATTTTTGTCAGTATATAAGCAACAAGGGAAATGAGAGACAGCACCCAGCGTGAGGCAGGTGAGAAGCGTCTTTCCAGGAACTCCGGCATTGTGAAAACCATCGATCGAGCAAAAAAGGGAACCATAACCCAACCCAGAACCAGCAGGCACCATGCGTGCAACTCGTAATGAGCCATAGCAACACCATCGGTGGTTCCGGAACCAGCCAGACCAACCACATGCTCCGAACCAATGTTAGAGGTAAAAATCGATGCGCCGATAACGAACCATCCAAGGTTGCGACCTGCAAGAAAATAATCATCGACTGTATCCTTGCTTTTCAGTACTACCCACCAGACAATGCCAAGAAGTATGGCAAAGTACACGGCGATCATTATCCAATCTAAATTAGTGAATGACCCTCCTACCTGTCCAAGAACTCCAAATGCGCCCATAATACTTCCTTTCAAGTTGACCTTAATTTCCTTTGAAATAAAGTTTTACTTTTTACATGCGGGAAATTCTACACATTTGCATACCTTACCGCAACAAATTTTATAAAAATTCAGTTTCTCCAAATTAACAAGTGAAAAAACGAGAAATTCATTAGCACAGATTCTACATGAGCGAAAAGATGCTCTAATATTTAAAAAATCTGTGAAAAAAGCCTGCAGATTGTCGAAAATCAAAAGGGATATTAATATTCCGGCAGGACCTGAGAAATGTAAATGTTAACTTGAATTGGCTTTCTCAAACATAGTTTTTATTTTATAAGCTAACATCAATTTACTTAGACTGTTATCTTATCCGTACTGAGCCATTATGGTTCTTCAGGTAAACTTTACCAACCCAGAAAAGTTGCCCTGGAAGACATTTGTTACGGGCTATTTAATGCAAACGGCAGGGCGGGTTTTTTTGTGAAATTAGAAGTCTATCAAACTTAATTGGGCACTTGACAGTTTCGGTAAAAGCGTTTACTATCAGCAGTCAGTAGAATTATGAATCCAGTAGAATTATGAATTAAGAGGGTAAATCATGGCATACACAATAGGTTTAGACTTCGGAACCAATTCCGTAAGGTCATTGTTAGTTGATGTTACTAACGGCAACGAGCTGGGAACAGCTATATACGAATACGAAACCGGTGAAGCAGGCATTATTCTTGACCCTGCCGACCACAATCTGGCAAGGCAGAACCCGGCCGACTATCTTAAAGGTACCGAGATTACTATCAAGGCGGCAATTACTCAGGCCAAGAAAGCCGATAAGAACTTTAACACCAACGACATCATAGGTATCGGCGTCGATACTACCGGTTCAACGCCACTACCCGTCGATAAAAACGGTACGCCTTTGAGTATGCTGGATGAATTCAAGGATAATCCAAATGCCAACGCGTGGCTTTGGAAGGACCACACCGGCCACGCCGAAGCTGCAGAAATTACTGCATTAGCCACTAAAGAACATCCCGAATATCTTGCCAAATGCGGCGGGACATATTCATCCGAATGGTTCTTCAGCAAGATTTTGCATTGTCTCCGAACTGACTCGAAGGTCTTCGACGCTGCCTACACATGGGTGGAACATGCCGACTGGCTGCCAGCGGTCCTCACGGGAACCCAGGCGCCGGATAAGCTAAAACGCTGCCGGTGTGCCGCCGGTCACAAGGCCATGTTCAACGACGACTGGGGAGGATACCCCGATGCGGAATTTCTATCCAAACTTGACCCGAAACTGGGAAAACTGCGCGAGAGCCTCAGCGAAAAAACTTACACGGTGGATGTCGAAGCAGGAAAACTTACCGAAGAATGGGCAAAGAAACTCGGAGTGCCCGCGGGTATTCCTGTAGCAGTAGGGGCCTTTGATGCCCATTTAGGGGCAGTTGGTTCAGGAATCGCCCCCGGCAAATTAGTTAAAATAATCGGTACAAGTACCTGTGATATGCTCGTAGCTGAATCGAGTCAGGACCTAGCAGATGTTCCGGGAATATGCGGCATCGTAGTTGGGTCAATTCTACCGGATTTCTTTGGACTCGAAGCTGGTCAGTCCGCAGTAGGTGACATTTTTAACTGGTTCGTAAATTATATCCAGCCGGGCGGAGAAAAAGCAGGTTCACATGAAGCTCTCACTGAAAAGGCCGCGAAACTCAAACCCGGTCAGTCGGGATTACTTGCACTGGACTGGAACAATGGCAACAGAACAATTCTTGTTGACCAGAGACTAACCGGATTGTTGGTAGGACAGACTTTACACACAAGACCAGAAGAGATTTACAGAGCACTGATTGAATCAACCGCCTTCGGAGCGCTTGCAATTATTAACAGATTCGAAGAATATGATGTTAAGGTTTCAGAGGTCATCAACTGCGGAGGAATAGCTGAGAAGAATCCTCTGCTTATGCAGATTTACGCCGATGTTACTGGAAGGGAGATGAAGGTATCACGTTCCGCTCAAAGTTGTGCTCTTGGTTCTTGTATCGCTGCTGCGGTAGTTGCAGGCAAAAGCGCAGGAGGTTTTGATAACTTCGCAAATGCTCAGGCCGCTATGTGCGGAATTAAAGATACTACCTATAAACCGGTTCAGCAAAACCATAAGGTCTATCAAGAGTTGTACGCTCTTTATAAACAATTACATGATTCCTTTGGTCTGCAGGATTGGTCAGGTAAAATGGCTAATGTAATGAAGGAACTATTAAACATAAAAGACCGCGTTTAAGTGGTTATTAGCAGAAGGATTGATTGTGCACGAGGACCTGAGAAAAGCAGTCTGCCAGGCAAATATTGAATTGCAAAAACGCAGACTCATTATATACAGCTGGGGTAACGTAAGCGGCATAGACCGTTCGAATGGTGTTGTAGCAATTAAACCAAGCGGCGTGAAATATGATGAGCTTACGCCTGAAAAAATAGTGTTGCTTGATTTGGACGGAAACATTGTCGAAGGGTCTCTCAATCCCTCATCAGATACACCTACTCATCTTGAGCTTTACAGGAATTTCGAAGCTGTTGGAGGTATATGCCACACTCATTCGACTGTAGCGACTATGTGGGCACAGGCCTGTAAAGAAATTCCATGCCTTGGAACAACCGCCGCCGACTATTTCTACGGCCCAATACCTGTTACAGATGTGATGACCAAAGAAGCAATACAAAGCGATTACGAACTGAATACAGGCAAAGTTATTGTTAAAAGATTTACCGATATGGACCCGATGGAAACGCCGGCGGTGCTCGTTGCAAATCATGGTCCTTTCACGTGGGGCAAAGGGCCTGCAGAAGCGGTCGAATCTACGGTTGTGCTGGAGCAAGTGGCAACGATGGCTTTAGGTACAATCACTATAAATCCAAAACAGGGACCGATTAGTAAGGCACTTCTTGATAAACACTATTTCCGAAAACACGGCAAGGACGCCTATTACGGTCAGCGTTGAATTACAGCTTATTTAAGCTCATGGTCTGACGGTTTCAGGCCCTTTTTGTACCCACCGAAACCAATCGGATTCGGCTCATACTCGCCGGCTATATCGACCTTGCTCCTGGCTGGAATCTTATTTTCCATCTCCATCGCCCAGTAACAGGCGTTCACAAGAAGACGGCGGAAACCTTCGTTCTTAAGGTCACCTCCATGCCCCATTGTGGTAGCGAAAATGCGAGTAGTTTTTCCCTGTTCTCCCTTGTAATTCTTAGTCCAGGCAACAGGCACAAGTTTTCTATCCGGATTAGGTTTATCTTTCGGGCCCATACCTGAGAGCACCTGCCCCATAATCAGTGGCTTGCTGTCACCACTCAGCGTTGTTATGCCATAGACATCTGATGGCCCCCAGATGTCATCAATACCTTTAACGATAGGATGATTTTCCATACCTTCTGCAATTAGTCCTCGCGTGCTTTCTTTCTGGTGTTGGCCATAGTGGTTAATCCAGGTCTCACCCAAAACCTGACGTCCGTAACCACCGTCAAACTCCTTGTTTCGAAAGCTGTATTTGGCGTAGGGACTTTTTTTGTTTTTTTGGTATCTGAACGCATGAGTCGATGTTCTCAATCCTACGATGGGTTTGCCCGAATTGGTGTAATCGATAATGTATTTCATTTGCTCATCAGGAAGCTCACGAAAACGAGTGAAAAGCACCATCAGGTCGGCTTTTTTTAAGACCTCGAGTCCGGGGATATTATCAACAGTTACCGGGTCAATCTCGCCGGTCTCTTTGTTTATAGCAAATAAAACAGTGCACTTAAAGCCGTGGTGAACAGCTAAGATTTTGGCA
>CAZJIR010000009.1:0-8159 GCA_964546095.1 uncultured Pirellulales bacterium | reverse complement strand
GAACCACTCCGGCAAACACACAGCTTAATACCACGAATATTAACATCCAGAGTTTAGTAACAGATTTTATCTTGTTCATATTCATACCTTTCATTTTGGCACAATAATCATCACATTCCCGGAAAGATACATACTATAATAAATTTTCCTTTGTTTTCAATCAAATTGGTTTTGGGGATTAACACGTAGCTTTAGCCTATTCTTTCATCAAAACACTCAGGAAAACAGAACAAACAGGTTTTTCCAAACGTATTGTGCTTAATGATTTTTCCTATGGCAACATTTATATTCCTAAAAACAAAAATCCGAAAAATAAAAGGAGATAATTACTAATGGCACAACGGAAGATTTCTATCGGGACAATCATCGCAATCTTAATAATATCTTCACCAACTCAGGCTACAGACTGGCCCCAATGGCGAGGGCCTTTTTTTAATGGCTCCACTGATGAAAAAAATCTTCCCGATTCATGGAGTCAAACCGAAAACATCGCCTGGGTCAGCCCGCTTCCCGGCTTCGGCAGCGCCACTCCCGTAATTTGTAAGAGTAGAGTATTCGTTAGTTCTATGGTCAAATCAGGCCCTGAATTCGCAGCATTATGCTTTGATGCTAAGGATGGAAAAAAGCTATGGGAAAAACATATCGGTTCGGATACTCGCAACTACCGCCGCAACGATATGGCCTCACCTTCACCCGTCACTGACGGCAAACATGTCTTTTTTCTGTATGGCAATGGAGAGTTGGTCGGATTTGATTATAATGGAAACAAGCTCTTTTCACGAAACATCGAAAAGGAATACGGCAACCTGGCACTGCAGTGGGGATATAGCTCCAGTCCTCTCCTGTATAAAAATAAACTCTACATCCTCGTGATTCGCCGCAACGAAGCATACAACAGATCGGAAGTTAATGTACCTCTCGACTCGTTTATAATGGCACTGAACCCGGAAACCGGTGAGACCCTTTGGAAACAGACGCGACAAACTAACGCGTATGAGGAAAGTATGGAAACCTACAGTACACCCATTCCCTTTATTCGGAATGGAAAAGCTGAAATCTTAAATACAGGAGCGGATTTTATCACCGCACACGACCCGGATAGCGGAGCAGAACTTTGGCGTTTCGAATACTACACATCAAAAGTCAGAAACTCACGTCTCATTCCTTCTCTTGTAACCGGTGAAGGGCTTATTTTTGGCACCCGATATAAACATCAGGGAGTTTTTGCCCTTAGAACCGACGGCACGAATAACCTATCTAAGGAAAATATAGTCTGGGAATTTGATGGGCCGTCCCCAGATGTAAGCACGCCTCTTTATTACCAGAAACGTTTGTATGTACTGGATGGAATCAGGAGTGGGAAAGTCGTCACCTGCCTGGACCCGAAAACAGGTCGTCAAATCTGGCAGGGCAGAATCGGAGGACGAGGCCCCTGGCGCGCCTCACTAACCGGCGCTGACGGCAAACTATACTGCATCAATGAAACCGGAGAAATCGTAGTTCTTGATGCCGGCGACGACCAATTCAAAATTATCTTTCAGACTAAAATAGATGAGACCCCAATCCAGTCTTCAATCGCTGTCGCTGACGGCCACTTGTTCATCCGTACCGCCAAAAATCTTTATTGCATCGGCAAATAATGTCTCTTTTAGTTCAGAGCATGGCCTTTTTGCTACTGTGAGTTGAGTACCACACATGTTTTGTGAAACGTGAATTAATTTTGCGCTTCACGTGTTTGTGTCTCGAGAGTAACTGGTTGCGCGCCCGGCGATAAGATGCCCCTGCGTTGAAGCAGGGAGCCCTCTAATCTGTAAAGAGAGACTAAGGCCTTAAGATAATTGGCGAATGCCTCTATTTCAGCAATCTGACTGGCAAGAAGGTCTCGTTGAGCCTGGGCAACCAATAACGATGTAGACTTGCCGACTCTGAATTTTTCGGATTCAGAGCGAAGCTTTTCCTCCTGGAAATTTCGAGTAGCAGCAGTTGCGGTAATCTGTTCACGAGTCCGGGTTACCTCAATGTAAGCAGAACGGACATCGACCTGGACAAGCTGGATGAGATTATCCAATGCTTTGTGTTGCTGTTGCCTGCTCATAATGGCACGCTTGTACCCGGCACGAGCGGCTTTGTTTACGGGGGGATATTCGAATGACAGGCCGAAACTGACATCGTAGCTGTCACCATCTATATTACTCGTGGACCTGTTAAAGGTATCTGCATAACCTGTCTTGCCGAAGTTAATAAAAGCATCCATTTTAGGCAGTAGACCGTTTTTGGTTTTCACCACCTCTAAATTACCGCGTTTGACCTCAAGACGGGCCTGATTCAAGTCCGGACGCATCTTCAGGGCAACCTGAACATGTTGTTCGACATCATCAAGTTCAATGCTGGGTAAAGATGTCTGATATTGAAGAATAATTCTTCTGTTCCAGTTAATATCCGGCGAGGGATTTAGTAACCGAAGCAGATTCAAACGTTCCTTGGCAAGACTGCTGCGTGCGTTTATGAGGTTTTCGCGTCTAAGTGCGACCTCGGCCTGCGAAGCGGCCAGTTCAATTTCAGCAAGACCTCCTATCTTGATTCTCTCCTGAGCTTCGGTCAATTGCTGCTCAGCAAGGTTGAGCGAGTCAGTATATATTTCTATTTGCCTTTGAGCGAGAGCATAATCCCAGAATTTCGTTTCGACATCTTCCAGGAGAATCTCAGAAAAACCGCGCAACTCATACTCTGATATAAGTGTATCGATTCTGGCTTGATGTACACGCGCCATATTGGCACGAATATCCATTCCCTGTAAGAGCGCCTGAGTAACGCTGACTCCGAGACGATTTGAAGTAAATGTATCACTATACAAAGATGAATCGGTATAACTGGAATTGCCCCGGAGTTCAAGGGTTGTTCCGGTCGGAAAAAGTTTGCTCAGCGAAATCGAGCCTGTAATGTTGTCCACAGTTTGATTTTCCGTACTGGAACCGGCCCGGGACAATCTATCGGACACAGACCTCCTCGGAGATACTTCAGCGTTAAGCAGCGGTTCAAATGTCGCAAGCTCATCTTCTTCGAATGTACGGCTAATTTCCGGATTCATTCTTTCGACAATAAGCGACCGATTTTTTTCCATAGCAAGAAGAACCGCTGTTTCTATATCTATTTTAAGAGGATTTGCGTTTGCAGATTCATTTCCGGATGGCTCTGATTGTAGATTTGGAGCAGCTTGTTTGGCTTCGTTCTGTTCATCATTCAAGTCTAATTCGTCGGCGAACGTTAAACACGCAGATGACAGGATAACTGCCACAATTAAAATAACACCGCAAAACGCGGATATCAAATTTCCAGTAAACATATACGCTTCCTCAAAAACAAAATTTGAACTATACTACATATCACTTCCGCTGCCGGACATTTTACCGGGGCTGCGACGTTCAAAAATCGAGTAGACAACAGGGACAAATACAAGTGTGATGAATGTTGAACTGAGCAGACCCCCTATGACAACTCTGGCCATTGGAGCCTGGGCCTCACCCCCTTCACCAAGACCGAGGGCCAAAGGCAGCAAACCGATAACAGTTGTGGCCGCCGTCATAAGAATCGGCCTCAGGCGTCTCCGGCCGGCTTCTTCTATGGCTTCCCGTATAGGCATCGAGGCTTTGCGACGTAAAAGGTTGGTATGGTCAACTAAAAGGATGGCATTGTTGACTACAATTCCACCAAGCATAATGCTACCGATAAAAGACTGAATGTTAAAGGTTGTACCCGTCAAGAAAAGCATCAGGATAACGCCTATTGCCGCCAACGGCACCGAGAACATCACCACAAAAGGGTCACGTAAAGATTCATATTGACAGGCCATAACCATATAAACCAACATCAGTGCCAGGATACAGCTCAGTGATAGTTCACTAAATGACTTATGTTGCTCTTCATAATCACCGCCAAAAGCAATGGTAAAGTCGCGCGGCACAGGGATAGTTCGCAATAGTCCACGAATGTCCGAAAGAACCGAACTCATATCCCTGCCGCTGATGTCGGCTGAGACTGTAACGATACGCTCCTGGTCTTTTCGTTCAATCGCCACAGGGCCGTGACGAGGGCCTACACCTACGACATTTTTCAGGACCACAGGCTGGTTGTCGGAGTTCGTTATGGTCAGTTCGAGGATGTCACTTAAATTCATTTTCTCAGCTTCCCTGAGCTTGACCAGGATTGTATATTCATCGCCGGCCTGGCGATAGTAACCCGCTCTCGTACCCGACAGGATGGTTTGGAGGGCATTGGCGATTTTTGAGACGGTCAGATTCATATCGGCAGCTTTCTGGCGGTCTATTAAAACAAGCTCCTCAGGATTCCCGGATTCCCGGCTGATTTGAACATCCGTGATTCCCTCAACCGACTCTACGAGTTCTTTGACCTGTTGGGCTAATGTATCCGCCGTCTCCAGTTCGTGGCCACGTATCTCGACCTGAATCCTGTCACCCCCCATTGTCCCCATGCGGAGTATAAACAATCCCTGACCTACACGGGTTCGAACAATCATTCCCGGTATATTGCTTAGCTTACGCCTCAGCTCAGCGGCAATCTGCTCACTCGATCTTGTACGTTCAGACTGAGGTTTCAGTGATATACGCAAACTGCCCGTGTGTCCGCCGGACCCGCGCCATCTTGAACCACCTACGCTTGTAACCACATTGTCAATTTCAGGCACGGATTCTTCGACTATTTCCTCAATGACTTTAAACTTCTCATCCATCAAATCCAGGCGAGTTCCGACCTGCATCTCACCATTAATCCTGACCTCGCCTTCATCTGTGCTGGGCATTAATTCTGCACCAACATAAGGAATAAGCATCAGGCTTGCGGCCACAATTAAAATTGCGATTAACACCACAATAGCACGGTGGTCCAGAGCAAAATGCAGTAATTTCTTATAGTTATCCTCCAGATGTTCAAAAAATCGTTTACTCGTCTCGAATATTCTGTTTTTAATACCGGTTCTCTTTGTCATATCTTTCGACACTGAAGGTAAAATTTTTGCAGAAAGCATTGGTACTACAGTCATAGCCACCGCAAGAGAACATAAAAGCGAAAAAGCAACCACAAACGATAGCTGTTTGAACATCACACCGGACATGCCACGGATAAAAATTAATGGCAGAAAGACAACCATTGTAGTCAACGTGCTGGCAATGATAGCTGATGTAACTTCTTCGGTCCCATCAACAGCGGCAAGTTCCAATACTTCACCTGATTCACGGATTCGAAAGATATTTTCCAATACCACTATTGAGTTATCAACGAGCATCCCAATTCCGAGAGCCAGCCCACCCAGGGTCATGATATTAAGGGTGAAGCCTCCGAAATACAACAAGGCAAAAGTTGCAATTATCGAAACAGGAATTGCCGTAGCAATAATTATTGTGCTCCGCAGATTACGTAGAAAAACAAGCAACACAATTACAGCCAGAATCCCCCCATAAAAAGCGGCCGACCCCACATTTTTGATAGAACGCTGGATATAGTCGGAGGTATCTATTATAGGTATAATTTTAATCTGAGGTATGTCACGATTGATGCGTTCGAGTTCTTCAAGCGCGCCCTGTGCGACTTCCACGGTGTTTTTTCCCGATTGTTTATTGATTGACAGTCTTAGTCCAGGCTCGCCATTTACTCGTACTATCCTTGTGATTTTTCGCCAGGAATCCTCTATATCGGCGATTTCTCTTAATTGAATAGGCACCCCCTGACGGACTGAAATGACCGTATCCTCCAACTGTTTCAGAACCGTATATTCACCCGGTGTTCTGACAGTAATCTCGAAATTTCCTTTTTCAATTGTACCGGCCGGGATGTTTACATTCCCCTCGCGTATATTCGCGATAATCCTGTCAAGGGGTATAGCCAGCGCATTTATTTTGGCAGGGTCAAGATTAACGTGAATCTCACGTTCAAGTCCTCCCCAAATATTAACGGCTGCTACTCCGGGTACTCTCTCAAGGCGATATTGGATCTGGTCCTCGATAATTTGTCGGGTCTGGATAGGGTCCAGTTTGCTGGATGCACCGAGAATCAATATCGGGAAACTGGCAAGGTCGAATTTTCTAAGCGAGGGTCTGTCAGCTTCTTCAGGTAAACGCCGGGTAACACGGTCCAGGCGGTCGCGAATATCATTTGCAGCGGCATCGAGATCTGTCCCCCAGGAAAAGGTTACACGTACCGTGCCCTGACCTTCAACCGATACGGAAGTTACTTCTTCGACTCCGGGCACAGCACTCATAGCCTGTTCAATCGGACGTGTGATAAGCTCTTCTATTTCCTCCGGCCCGGCATTTTCATAAGCACAGGAAATGCTGAGAGTGGGGTACGAAATGTCCGGCATAAGGTCGATTGGCAGTCGTAACAGTGAGATAGTGCCGAGCAGAATAACTATCAAGACGACCATAATTGTAAATATGGGTCGGTGAACAGCAAAACGCGAGATTCTCATTTCGAATCTCCTGATTTTGAGCCGGCAGGCTCTGCCCCCAATTTGTCGGTTCCACTTTCTAAATTCTTTCCGGACCGCCCCTTCCCCGGCAATGTGATATCCGAGCCATCCTCCAGAAGATGATTGCCCATCGTGACTACAAATCCTGCAATATCCGGCTCCAAAATCTCAGCCAATTCGTCGCTTATTATTCCTACCGTAACAGGAACAAAGAGAGCTTTAAGACTTTCCGGCTCGGCAATAAAAACGCCTTGCCTGTCATTTCTTCTAACCAGAGCGGCAATCGGCACCAATGTGGCATTATCATGTCTGGCAAATTCAATCTGGGCTCTTATAAACATACCCGGTCTTAGAAGCTGGTCGGAATTTTGGATTTCTATTTCCACTCTTGCCTGCCGGGAACTTTCTTTGAGAAGCGGCGCTATACGCACAATATTACCGGAAAAAGTGTTGTCGGGATAGGCATCCGTGCTGATAGTTGCATACTGCTCCACCCTAACCTTTGGGTAGTCCCTTTCAACGACATAAACAACAGCTGTTAACGGGTCATTTTCGAGAATAGAAACTATCGGCTGATTTGCCTGTAATAGTGCCCCTTCGTCCACGAATCTCTCACCTACTACTCGAGTCTGGTCTCCATTTTCCCAGAATGCCTGAACCCTCGTATAGGACAGTCTAAGGTCGGCGCCCTTGAGCGCAGCTTCTTTTTGAGCTACCTGGGCGAGTGACACTTTGAGTCTTGTCTGGCAAGCATTCAAAGCAGCTTCGGATTCATCCAATTCGGAAGCCGAGGCAATTTGTTTTTCCCGAAGTGCCTTTGCCCTCTCGTGCTCTCGCTGGGCCAGATTAAGGTCGCTCGCACAATTTTCCGCATTTGCCTTGGCAACCTGTAACTCAGCCCTGGCTTGTTCCATCTGCTGGGTAAATTCCGCATCATCAAGTATTGCTATTATCTGATTCTGGTCAACCGTATCACCAACATTTACCATGAGTTTTTTAAGCCATCCGGTCACCTTTGGAGCAACAACGAACTGAGATTTCGGCAACAGAGAGCCGGTAAAAATTCCAATATCTTTAATTGCATCTTTACGGATTGGTTTGGTCTCAACGGCAACTGCGGCAGTTAAGCGATCAGGCCTACTCTCGGTAGAACTCGTAATTCGCCGATATGTCAACCAGGCAACTATTGCAACAATTGCAAGAATGAGCAGTACTGATAAGAACTTTCTCATTTAATACCCCAAAAAATATAACAAATCAGGATACCTGATTATAAACTCTTGATTCTAACAAAATTCCATGCATAGTTCAATGTTCTGTTGGTCAAAAAGATATACAGCAATATTTAAGCTTTGTTCTGCAATTAGACAAATACAAACCTGTATTTCCTGCCTGGCAGTTACGAAATTGATGATATCAAGAGCGGGAAAGTGCCGACATGCTTCGAACTGAAAACCGGCAAGTTGGATGGTAAGCCATTTTGTGGAATTCTATTTACCTTATTGAATATTAAATCAAGTTCTTTCCGTTTATAATTTACTCTCTTGTTCCTTTACTACTACGGATTCATTGAGACCTTGTTTCTGATGTTCTCTAATTTTCCAAAGCATATAAGCTCATCACCGAGTAGAAATTTCGTGTTAGCCGATGGATTGGGTATTGTTTCACCTTCCCTTAC
>CAZJIR010000008.1:18132-21979 GCA_964546095.1 uncultured Pirellulales bacterium | reverse complement strand
TCCAGGGCTTCCAGACAACTGACCCTGCATTTACCGCAGGTTTCATGGAAAGCGTTAATCTTACTATGTGGGTAGACACCGAAAAATGGCTGCCTGTACTTACTGAGATGCATTTAAAGATGAATGAACAAATACAGGCACAGTGTGTTATCTACGATTATAAATGGGATATCGAAGTCGATGCAGCCGACTTCGAGCCGGTCATACCCAAAGATTTCAAAGCAGTCACAACCGATTTTCAAATGCCTGAGATGAACCTTAATATTAACGAAGAGGGAGCTATTGAAGGTCTGAGATTCTTTGCTGAGAATTCAGGGAAATATCCGAAGAAGCTCAATATAATAGATCTTCCGCAGGAACTTTACGCCATCATCGAGACCAAAGATGATATGGCCGACAAAGGCCAGGAATTAAGCGAAGAATATCTTCAAAAAATGGAGCCCGCCTCTTCACTTATTGTGTTCTATGGTACGCTGAAGCAGGAGAAAAAAGAACCCGTTTATTACGGAGAATCGGTTGGCCCCGAAGATACTGAAGCCGTTCTTATGCGTTGGAAAACTTCCGAAGGCCAATACCGGGTAATCTTTGGAGATTTATCAGCTATGGATGTCACCGCCGAAGAGCTGGCCGAGCTTGAAAAACCACCATCAGAATAATAAATTCACACACCATAAACACAAAGGCCGGACTAAACAAGCCCGGCCTATTTTTATACGCTACTATTATTAATCTTTACAATTTCCAGGCGTTCGCAAAGGCCTTAAAGCTGCGGTCATAAGTCTTCTCAACATTATCCGGAAAACAGCAGCCTGGCAGTTGCTTACTTGACAAATGATAACTCAGACACTCACAGCATATTCCCTTTTTGTCGCACCCTGGATAGGAGCAGTTACAATTTTTTAGGTTTTTGTTTTTATTACATTCCATATTTTAGTTCTTTCTTTCCGATTGATACAACTGATTAAACGAATTCGCATGGATTCTAATTCATAGTTTCAAGTTTGTAAAGGCTGACACTCAACGGTTGAACGCTTAATTTGTTCGAGACATCCGTGACCGACCTTTCTTTAATTACCACCGTTGGTTCTTTTCCGGGTTCATTGTAAGCCATAGGGTCTGAGTTGGCAATCAACCAGAGTTTGCCAGCACCGGCGAGTTGCACGCCTTTTAAATCCATCACAACCTCTTGTTCTTTCTCTGTGGGATTGACAACCGCAACTGTCAAAGCCTTATGGTCACCGGTCAATGCTGCCGCTACGTCGAGAGGGCTGACATTACCGGCAACTTCGACCGGCAGAGTTCCGAAATTGTCTCCGTAGAGTTTCAATACCAGGCCGGTCGTCTCGAAAGCTGCGGCGGTCTTACTGGTCTTAATGCAGCCAAGAACATTGACTGTCTGGGCATAATTAGCCATGAAATAAAGGTCGCTGTTTCTAAAAAATTCATGCAGGCCTATTGCAACACCAAGTGCGTCCTTGTGACGGTACCGAACTCCCAGTTCACCATAGACATAAGGCCCGTACCAGTAGTTCCATTCATCCATCGCGATGCGAATATCCTTGCCCGTCAGTTCTTCGATTTCTTTTCGATATTGCCTGTGTGCGTTGGCCACGCGCCTTATCGATTCTGGCAATTGCCATATATGTTGCATTACATCAGGATTTTCTCTACAGTAAATATGCTCGCTGATAAGACTCATATAACCAGAGCAAACCCTGAGCATCGTCTCGCTCCACTGACCTGCTCTCCCGACGGCAATCAACTTCGCCTTCGGGTCCACTTTCCAGATTGCCTCAGCAATGCGGTTATGTTTTTTCACATATTCCCCTAAAGGCATATTACCCAACTGCCACGAACCATACATCTCATTACCAACAGCCCACCACTCGACGTTATATGGTTCAGGGTGGCCGTTCTGGGCACGTAGCTTCCCCATGGGCGTATCGGTCGAGCCGTTAAAATACTCAACTTCCTCTACGGCCTGCTCCACGTTACCAAGGCCCGTATTGACCGCAACAAAAGGCTCGGCATTCAACAATTCCATAAGTTCCATATACTCGTGGATACCGACATCATTATGCTCCACGCCTTTCCAGGCGGGATTCCTTCGTGGAGGTCTCCTGTCACGCTCACCAAGTCCCTCCCGCCAGTTATAGCCGCTCACAAAATTGCCGCCGGGCCAGCGATATATAGGAGAATCAAGCTCTTCCATTAATGCCACAACATCCTTGCGCCAGCCCTTGATATTATCCGCAGGCATCAGTGATATCGCTCCTATCTTGAATGTTCCTTTGCCGTTGCTTATAATTTCGATATGAGCATTGTCGGATGTAGATGGAGCCGTAAATTCTATAGGATACGTCTGAAATTCGGAACTTATCTTGTTGATTGTCTGCCTGACGGATTGGCCATTATCCAGCATCAGTTGCACCAATACTGGCAAAGCTTCGTTATCCCCGGCAAGAACAATCCTGCCCGAGTATTTTTTCCCTTTAACAATCCCGAGGCTGTATTGAGCAATCCCCACAGACCTCCCATCCCCGGGCAAATGAATAACAGGTGAATGCTCGCCAACAAAGGGATTTGCAGAGTCCATGGTAACTATCCCGCTCGGACCGAGAACCCTCCATGGGGATGCATTGAGATACAGATAAGGCCCCGCCCTCTTTGTCGGGTAAAAAGCTGTGTCCCACGGATCGAATTCATCCGTTATTGGAAAGTAGAACTTCCGGTCCTCCAGCATCTCCGCCCATATACCGCCATAAATGCACTTGCCGAGATGTTCGATGAACTGGCCATAAATATACCTGGAAATCGGCTCGCCCGTTTTGCCTGCATCAATTGTAATGGCAAGCTGCTGACCGGATTCAACCGCCGGAATAAAAACTAATAGTCCAGCTATCAGAAAACTGATGCAAAGAGGGCGCAGCCTGAACATGTCAGATTTCCTCTTCAACTTCCCGCCCAGTTAACCAGAAGAAATATCCATCTGGACAAATGCTCACATTAACAAATCAACGAACGCCCAGGCTGTAGACGCTGGCACTGAGCGGAGGCACAGTCAACTGATTAGACACATTCGAAACTGGTTTTTCTTCAATTACAACGTTGGGCTCCTTGCCCGGCTCATTGAAGGCCTGAGGGTCTGAGTTGGCAATCAGCCAAAGTTTACCCGTACCGGCAAGTTGCACACCTTTTAAGTCCATCACAACCTCGTGTTCTCTCTCTGTGGGGTTGACAACAGCAACTGTTAAGGCCTTATGGTCACCGGTCAATGCTGCCGCCACGTCGAGAGGTCTGACATTACCGGCAACTTCAACCGGCAGGGTCCCAAAATTGTCTCCGTAGAGTTTCAATACCAGGCCGGTCGTCTCGAAAGCTGCTGCGGTCTTGCTGGTCTTGATACAGCCGATTACATTCACGGTCTGAGCGTAATTGGCTAAGAAGATTATATCTGAATTACGGAAGTATTCGTGCAGGCCCTTGGCAATCCCCAGCCCGTCTTTATGGAAATATGTGGTTCCCAGTTCACCAAACGGATGCGGCCCATACCAGTAGTTCCATTCGGTCATGGCGATTCGAATATCTTTTCCTTTAAGGGTATCTAATTTCTGACGGAGCTGCTTATGGAATTCAACCTTTTTCTTAATCTGTTCCGCAATCTGGCCAATATGTTCGACAAGATCGGGCCTTTCCCGACAATAAAAATGCTCCGCAATTTGGTCAATATGGTCGGAACAGTCTTTTAATAGTCCTTCGCTCCAATTGCCTGCGTTCCCCGAAGCTATCGGCACGATGTCCGGGTCAACTTCGCGCATCTTGTCAACGACCCAGTTGTGTTTCAGAA
>CAZJIR010000008.1:14305-18122 GCA_964546095.1 uncultured Pirellulales bacterium | reverse complement strand
GATAGCCCAGTAGCGAACATTAAACGGTTCCGGGTCTCCGTTTTTGGCTCTCAGGGTGCCCATGAGTGTATCGACCGGGCTGTTGGAGTATTCCAGTTGAGCGGCTGCGGAATAGGCGTCCCCAAAGCCGGTGTTAACGGTTACGAGCGGCTCAGTGTTGAGCATCCGGCAGAAGCGAATAAATTCATGAAAGCCGAAGTCGTTGTGTTCTACTCCGGTCCATGCGGGATTTTTACGAGGGGGCCGCCTGTCCCGGTCGCCGATTCCGTCACGCCAGTCGTAGCCGCTGACGAAGTTGCCGCCGGGCCAGCGATACATCGGGGCGTTAAGCTCTTTCAAAAGCTCCATGGTATCAGCTCGCATACCATCGATGTTATCCGCGGGCATCAAAGAAACCGTACCGATAAAGCATGGGCTATTGGATATTTCGGTCACTTCGATTTCCAGCTTACCCTTTTCCGTGTTGTCACCGGCCTTAAACCCAAACGGATACTTACCGTACTTGCTCGAAACAACTATTGACTGTATCGATGTTCGGTCTTCCGGATCGTCACCCCAGACAAGTGATATCTTTACGTTTGCATTTCCTTGTTGCGGCTTTAGGTAAACATAACCGACGTATTGTTTATTTTTAACCAATCCCAGGTCAAGCTGTCGGATACCGCCACCGGGTTTGATGAGCGGCGTATGCTCCCCGACAAAAGAATCCTCCTTCACCATAGTCACCAGACTTGACCGCCCTATGATTTGCCAGGGTGAAGCGCCGACTATGGCATACGGACTGTCTTTGCTGACGGAGCGGGTGCCGCGATATGGGTCATATTCCTCGGTGATAGGGAAATAAAACTTGCGGTCTTCAAGCATTTCTGCCCAGATGCCGCCATAAATACATCGTCCGAGATGCTCGATAAATTGTCCGTAGATATAAGGAGAAATGGGCTCGCCTTTTTTGTCGGCATCAATCGTTACAGCATTCTGCTGACCGATTGCAATTGCAGGTTGAAAAGCCAGGGTCAATATTACAGCTATCAAACAACCGATATAAACATTGTGAATTCTACTCATGGTACACCTCCTTTGAATTTACGTTTTCATTTAGCGTCGAATATTTCTACTGCGAAGAAAAATTATAAGTGAAAATCACGAAAAATGCAACTCAATAATGTCTTTGTCGTTCAGGACGTGGTTTCTTTGTGTGTTTTGGCCATCATAAACACCGGTCCCCCAGATTTTTGCATATTTGAGCTTCTCGGCCAACTGGCGGTGAACAGCCATGGCCAGGTCCATAACCGTCGAGCCGACCGGCAATGTGAAAGGCTCAGTCATATCGGCGGGCTTGCCCGGCGGCTTGGAGTAAATACGGATTATCTCTAACAAATTGAAAAACTTCGCCGACAGCTCTTCGAGCCCATTACCCGTTGTGGCCGATATTTCAATAAATTCAAACGGATATTTGCACAATTTCTTCAGGCTCTCGAGAGCATCCGGCTTGGCGACATCGGATTTTGTACATATACAGAAAGCCTTCTTTCCAAGCACGTTCCCCTGTTGGTCATACTCTGGTGTTTCCTTATCAATCAGCAGGCTGCGCGATTCTAAAAAGTCCAGACATACCTGAAGCTGTTCCTGCAAATCACCGGAAAGGTCGATGACAATCGCAATTAAATCACAGTTGCGGTATGTCCCCACCTGCCCCGGCGCGCTGTACTCGGCGGTAATTGGCGGCATATCAATCAGTTGAATCTGTATGTCCTCGAATTCCACCATCCCCGGCACAGGCCCGCCCGTTGCAAATGGGAATTCAGCGACATTCACCTTTGCATTGGTAAGCGCCGCTACGATAGAGCTTTTACCACAGTTTGGCGTGCCTATAAGAACAATCTGCCCCGCTCCGCCTCGCGGCACATGAAAAATATCGACGTGCTTGCCGCCCTTTTTTTGTGTAGCGGTATCTTTAAGCTTGCTCAGTTTTTTGCGCAGGTCCGCCTTGAGATGGTCTGTCCCCTTGTGCTTGGGCATTACGGCCAGCATACGTTCGAGCGCAAGGATTTTCTCATCGTTGGTCGTAGCGCTTCGATACCACTGTTCGGCCTTAAAATATTCCGGTGTTAGATTAGCAGGCACGATTAAAAACTCAAAAGTTAAAATTCAAAAATGTGGAATCCGGTACCTTTTTTCTAAAAAGCTGGTACCGGATGACTTCCTTAATTTTACATTTTGCATTTTGATATTTGATTTTTTACTCAGCCACCTTTTCTGCAACTAAGTCCCCAACTTCACTTGTCGAATAGCCCATCCTCCCGGCCTGCATGCTTTTGAGCTTATTGGCAGTTACGAACTTCACTGTATTTTCGATTTTCACCGCTGCTTTTTCTTCACCTAACGTCTCGAGCATCATTTGCGCTGAGCATATAGCTGCTAAAGGATTGATAACGCCTTTGCCCGTATACTTCGGTGCGCTTCCGCCGATTGGCTCGAACATACTGACGCCTTCAGGATTAATATTCCCGCCGGCCGCTATACCCATACCGCCCTGAACCATTGCTCCAAGGTCGGTAATGATGTCACCGAACATATTGCCGGTGACGATGACGTCGAACCATTCGGGATTCTTCACCATCCACATACAGGTCGCATCAACGTGATAATAATCTCTTGCTATATCAGGATATTCCGCCTTGCCCATTTCATGAAACGCCCGTTCCCATAAATCGTAGATATAGGTAAGCACGTTGGTTTTGCCGCACAGGGCGAGTGTGTTCTTGTCGCCTTTGCCGCGTGATTTCTTTCCGTGTTTTTTCGTGTATTCGAACGCGTATTTCAAACAGCGGTCAACCTGAAAACGATTATAAACAGCCGACTGCACCGCCACCTCATGTGGTGTTCCTTTCATTGTAAAACCGCCCGTTCCTGTATATAGGTCTCCTGTATTTTCACGAACGACGATAAAGTCCACGTCTTCCGGGCCTTTATTCTTAATAGGCGTCTCTACACCTGGATATAGCTTAACAGGGCGTAGATTAATATACTGGTCTAATTCGAACCGTGCCTTGAGTAATATTCCCTTTTCAAGAATACCCGGCGCCACATCCGGATGTCCTATTGCGCCTAAGAGTATCGAGTCGAATTTGCGCAGCTCTTCCACGCCGCTGTCGGGTAGAGTCTCGCCCGTCCTTTTATACCTTTCACCGCCAAAATCGAACTCAGTCAAATCAACTTTGAAATCGAACTTATCTGCGGCCACCTTCAATACTTTAACCGCCTCAGTGGTTACTTCAGGCCCCGTACCATCACCGGGTATCACAGCAATCTTGTAACTCTTCGCCACTTTTCATTCTCCTTTTAGAAATATATGTACACTTCTAACCTGTTTTCAGGACGAACCTGTACTATACCCTCCGTACTCTTGATTATCAAGAAAATAGCTATGCCGGCCACGACATTTTGGACCACTTAATCTTTTACCCTGTGAGTTTACCCTGTGGGATAGCAAGGCTTATCTACCAGGTTTTGACTTGGCTTCATTGTGCTTGTCTTATTAAAGAAAAAACAAAAAAAACTGTAATTTTTATACTGGAATACTTGTCTAAATTATATAGCGAGTATAAAATATTCTCTCGCGTTGAATAATGGAGTCGGCGTGCCGTAAGGAAAACGTATAAATTTCACTCTTTATTCGGAGGTATCTTCAGGTGAATCTTCGTTATTTTAGACCTAAATATTTTCAATTAAAATTAGCGATTATAGTTTCTGTTTTCATTGTGGGATGTGCTTCTCAGCCTTCTAACATAGAAGGTAAATGGTCTTGGAAACAGGA
>CAZJIR010000008.1:0-14295 GCA_964546095.1 uncultured Pirellulales bacterium | reverse complement strand
GGCATGGAGATTTTGTATTAGAGAAAGACGGTAACTCATACACCGGCACATTGGATGATGTTTTTGAAGGGACCTATGGTGATAAGATATCAGATGTAAAAGTGTCAAAAAATCGTATTGAATTCACACGATATGGAAGAAACGGCATCCAGCATTGGGAAGGTACACTTAAAGTGGAAGATGGCCTGTTAAAAATTACTGACGGCCGATGGAGAAAAAAAGTACCGGATATTTCAGGTTCGTTTTCTGCTGAAAAGAAAGATTAATTCTCTTGCCATTCCTGCGCAAGTCCGAAGGAGCAGAAATCCATTCCATCGTCGTTGCGAGCGCGCCGTAAGGCGTCCCTCACAGAAAGCGAAGCAATCTCGTTTTACATCTTTGCCTTTTACCTTCTGTATCCTGTCTCCTGTATTCTATCTTCAGTCATCTGCACTCTGTCCCTATCGTAGAGCCGGCGTTTTTTGATAGATTGTTACACCGAGAATCTCCGGCCCTTTAGCGCGAAAGTATTCCAGCCAGTTTTTCATAATCGAATCGGCTATACTGGCGTTTCGCGCCGAGTACTCTTCGATAGTTTTGCCCCAGTAAAATCCCATGTAACCATCGACAATACCAAGCGATTCATCGACGAAAACATCGAACTCCTCCTCACCACAGTATAACGGCGACACCTCCTCGATAACCAGCGGCTTACCAATATCATAGACCGCAAGTGCTGTCAGTGCCTTTTTGACCTCGCCTTTTTGGGGATAAAAGTGAACGCTTACAAAATCGAGATTCCCACCGACCTCCTTTGAATAGAAAAGCGGCCTGACTCCTGGAAAAGTAAAAGCCCAGGGTATCGCTCCTACCGTTATCAAGTGACGCTTATCATGCTTTCGAACAGCCGCGCAGAGTTTATCGACCCACGCCTTGGCCACCTGCTCTCTCCTGCGCCCCGCAAGGTCAAGGCTAATCCGCTGAACGAAATACTTGCCTCCGAACTCACCCGCCAACCACTCGCTCTCCTTCTCGTTCTCACCCGGCAGAATCGGCTCGTTCATAAGGTCATAACAAAAAACAGCGTTACTTTGCGCGCAATTCTTCGCAATCGCCTCCCAGAACAAAGCCTGAACCTCCCATCTCCCGGCCTCATCCATTGCATCGTACCATTTGGGCACATCCTCTTTGTGATAGCAGCCTAATCCTGTAATATCCAGGTAAAGCCCCGTCTCCTCCGCCAGCCTCACTAAACGAACAAGCTGTTTCAAAGACGCCTCGTTGGGTTCTTTCGCCGTCTTCATAAATTTCGCAACTTGCGGATGAACTCTGACAACATTGGCCCCGAGCGCCTTCATCTCTTTGAAATCTTCCACGACAGTCGGCCACTCTTCGTACCAGTAGTCTTCCAGAAGCCTCCCGGCATCATCATGGTCATAGTTAAAACCCCACCCAAAGAACCTCTCACTCGATTCCACGCCAATGAGGTTTTTACCATCCTTACTGACACATATTAACTCAAGCCCCCCCCTCAGCCTGCTGAACCATGCAGACTATAATGACTAATAAAATCCATATCTTTCTCACAACGCAATTCTCCTGATATGGTAAAATCCGCGGTAGCTTACTCCACAGCTCTCATGATGTGATTTTGAGAACCGGTTTAATATAGCCAGACATTCGCGATTTATTGTTCATGAAGCTCAATCACGCCGGCAATCAGTTTCCAGCATGCTGGTTCTTCACCCTTATCCCAGTCAGGTGGTTTGTAAGGCATACCTAAGCTCATTGTTAGAAAGCAAGATGGCGAAGGCTTATGGCCCCTGTTTAACCTTTCAAAGTAAACCGGATCTGTAATTCCAACCTCGAGTTCTCTACCACCTGATAAGATTACACCTTTCCAACTGTGTCTATCCGTGGATTTCCTCCTGGTATCGCGTACTTTAAATTTGTCGACGCGGATCAATTGCAACGTCACGCGCTTCACAAAAGGTTTTTGTTGAAGCTCTCCGGGCATTACGTATTTTTTGTGGTTGTGAAGCACATAGTATGGTTGCTTTGCGTACTTCTCGATATCCTTGGGTGTCATTTTGTTTCGTTGATACCATCGCCCTGGCAGGATGGTTCTGTTCTCGCTTTCAAAACCGAAATCCGGTCCAGTCGAATCTATCGGGATATCTATTACATCAAGTAGTGCCGGAAAATACCCGCCAAGTTTTATAGACTTTTCGGGGACGCGGCCATCATCCATACCGGTTACGGGTCGGACCCATTTTCCTGTCTCGAGATCAATCCCCGCGAGACACCAATCGTTGTGCTTCCATGAATTGGCCAGAACAACTATGCGCATCATGGTCATAAGTGAATCACCTCAACATTATTTAGTTTCTCTTGGAGGTGTTCAGCTACAAGTCTACGGTGACAATGCTCCGGGATGTTTTCGCTACAAAGAAGACAATCGTTTTCACAAAGTTCATTGTTGGCCGTGTCGGCGATGCCGCGATTTACCATCAAGTCTCTAAACTTTCTTTCATATTCAGCCCAAGAGCCTTTCCTTTTCTTTAAATCATCAAGAATGTCCTTTGTCGGCGCGAAATCCGGGATGTGCACATAATCAATCCCCGCTATAGCATGGAGAAAATATTTAAGGTCTCGCGCTTTTGCGAATCCGGCAATTTGGGAAGTGTTATTAAGCCTGATGTCAACAACACGACGCACACCAGCTTTCTGTAAGCGCGTAAAGAATTCTTCAGCGGACTTTTTTGTAAAGCCAATAGTGAATAGTTTCATGCTTCTACAGATACCTTCTTGTATGCGATTTTTTCAGCTTGTAAATCGTACGCTTTCTCGATCAGGCCGGACATTGAAGTTAGGTCTCCAAATAGCTCAGGTTGAAGTTTGTGAAGGTTCATTAGCCTTTTCTCTGAAACTTCTTGTCGTTCTCCTGTGCCATCTCCAAGGATGTGAGTTATCTCCAAATCTGGACAGACCCTTTTCAATTCGCGACACACTAGTATAGTTCTGTGGCATGTGATAGGATCAGATTCCGAGCACATAAGGGCAATTCTGTAATGTTCACTTCTCTGAAGAACTCTTTCTAATCCATTTCTAAAGGTTGGCAACTGGGCGATTATGTCGTAATTTGCCTGACCGTCAATGTAGCAACTATCTTCAGATCGGTGTGCTCCTAATTCTCTTCCCAAGAAAACGTAGTCAATATTTTCATTTCTCAAAGCACTCTTTAGTACGTCCTTATTGAATTGAGGCGAGTATTTGCTATAGGGGCTAGATCGCACATCAGCTATCGCTGAAATCTGATGTGCTGAAAGTAACTCGAGGAAATGGTCAAGTGAGTGATTTGAATGCCCTATGGTGAATAGTTCTTTCATTCTAGTAGGCCTTTTTCTCTTTTTGTCGCTCCATTTACTGCTAATATAATATTATACAACTCTTTGTGCAAGAAATTTAAATCCTAACAAAGCAACGGAAATCCCATCCTAAATATTTCTCTGGCTTTGATCAACTCCGCATATTCAACGCATGTTTGCAAATCAACGCTAAAAATTTCCGCTGAAAAACTCGTTGCATAAAATCCGCCTAAGAGTGGTACATCCGGCTGGAGTTTACCCGGCCTTCTTTGGACGGACCAAATACTATATACCAAATACTAAATACTATTCACGCTTCACGAATTTATCCCTGCTGATTCTATTATGTTCGTTATTTTTTCTGTATCAAGAAAAATTTCAGATGCCTGCCCTGCCTGTCTCGCCGTAGTGTTAACGAAGGCGGAAGCTTTAGCAGCGACGAAATCTTTAGCAAAGGCAGAAGCGCAGTCGAAGGGTCAAAAGCCACCTTGAGCAAATTATTCTCATTCGCAGTGGTACGATGCTAATCTCTGTTCTATAAAACAAGCTATACCTCGCACTGTATAGTATAGTAGTGCAGGCTTCGCTGTGCTGCCTTCGGTTCGCACCATTTTTAATCACTCCGCCACTCGCCCAGCTTAGTTGTAGCGCAGCGAAAATCCGGCTGGAGCCTACCCGGCTTTAGACGGAGCCTCCGGCAGCATTACTAACCATCATCGAGCATCCAGAATCTAGTATCGGGAATCCGCTTTCCCTCATCCCATCTCTTCCACTCTACCTCCTCTAAAAAAACCAGTTCCCTCCCCACGCACGCAACGTCTGATAATATTAGTGCCCCTCACGAACCAAAAACCACGATTTACACAACGCACCCGGCCAAATCTTCTTGAAAAACCTCAAGTGAAATGTCTTTAGAAGGATCGTAGGATTAAAATTTAGGATTTACAATATCAGATTATCGATTTTAGATTGAGAAAAATCTAGGTTAATCCGTGGTTACTTTCGTTATATGATTTAAAAGTCCACCATCTTCGATAATCTCAAGTGCAAAATCGGGCAGGGGCTTAAAGTCAATCTCAACCCCGGCTGTTTTGTTTTTAATCAACCCTGTCTTAAAATCAATCTCCAGCTCATCGCCATCGTTGATTTTTTCAAGCGCATCAGGCGATTCGATAATATAAAAGCCGTTATTGATAGCATTGCGATAGAAGATTCGAGCGAACGATTTCGCAATAACCGTTTGCACCTTTGCCCCGCGTATCGCCCATACCGCATGCTCTCTGGACGATCCGCAGCCGAAATCCTCACCGGCCACAATCACATCGCCTTCTTTGACTTTACTGACAAAGTCTTTGTCCAAATCCTCAAGACAATGACTCGCAAGTTCCATTCTGTCATCGGTATTCAAATACCTCGCCGGAATTATCTCATCCGTATTAATATGGTCTCTATCATAAACATGTGCTCTCGACATAATATACTCCAACAATGTCATTCCCGCGCAGGCGGGAATTCAGTTTTTTCATTAATTGTATTTCCTGCAATCGGTTAATTTCCCTTCGACTGCGCTTGCCGCCGCCGTAGCCGGGCTGGCAAGATAAACTTCGCTTTTCGGATGTCCCATCCTGCCGACGAAGTTACGGTTCGTCGTACTGACGCACTTTTCACCAGCGGCTAAAACACCCATAAATCCACCCAGACATGCCCCGCATGTCGGTGCGGCTATTACACAACCAGCATCGTAAAAAATGTCGAACAGCCCTTCATCTTTCGCCTGCTTCCATATACTCGGCGTAGCGGGCACAATCAGCGTCCGGATAGCAACCTGCTTTCCTTTGATTATGTTAGCCACGATGCGCAAATCCTCGATCCGCCCATTAGTACAGCTCCCGATATACGCCTGGTCCATCTCCTTGCCTGCACATTTAGCGATATTTACTCCGCCGCTGGGCAGATGAGGCAGAGCAACCATAGGCTCAATCTTCGAGCAGTCAAATTCTTCAACTGCCTCGTATTCAGCATCGCCATCGGACTCATAAACAGTATAATCCGTTTTATCTTTAAGATGCTCATCGAGATACTTTTTCGTCACATCATCGAACCCGATTATACCGCTCTTCGCCCCGGCCTCGATTGCCATATTCGTTATCGTCATTCTCGCTTCCATCGACATATCGCCAAGAGCCGGCCCGACGAATTCCATCGCCTTATAAAGCGCACCATCGGTCCCTATCCTCGCGATAATCGCAAGGATAACATCTTTGCTATACACCCCAGTCCCAAGCGGGCCGTTAAGTACAAACTTTATCGAAGCAGGCACCTTGAACCAAAGCTGCCCCGTCGCTATCGCCGCCGCCGAATCCGTCGAGCCGACACCCGTACTGAACGCCGCGAACGCCCCGTACGTGCACGTGTGCGAATCGGGCGCGACGATAACCTCACCCGGCCTGATATGCCCCTGCTCCGGCAGCAATGCGTGACATACACCCGCTCTGCCGATTTTGTAATAATATTTTATGTTGTGCCGTCTCGCCCATTCATCAAGCCTCTTATGAAGCTCCGCGCTCTTTATATCCTTTGCCGGCTGAAAATGGTCGGGCGTCACGATTATTCTTTCCCTGTCGAACACCTTATCGATACCCTTTTCAACAAGCATCGAAATCGCAGGTGGTGTTGTCACATCGTGACACATCACGACATCAATCTTCGCGTCAACCAACTCACCGGGCTTAACTTTATCCTTACCCGCCGCTCTCGCTAATATCTTTTCAGTTATTGTCATTCCCATAGCTTTGTCCATTCACTGTTAGTTAACTACTCTCCATATATTCATTATTGACTCACTACTCATCAACTAACCACTTGCTTTTCTTACGAGTATCAAGCATCTGGAATCCAGAATCCAGTTTTACATTTCCACTTTTACCCCGTGGGATAGTAAAGCTTATCTCTCCGGGGTTTCCTTTTTGCATTTTGCACTTTTAATTTTCCTTAAAGTTCCGCTTTCAATTCAGGTGTCTCACCTTTAGCAGCAACCATCCTGTTAATCGCATCGACATAAGCTTTCGCGCTCGCTTCGATAATATCCGTCGATATACCCCGGCCGATAAACGTCCGGCCGTCCTCGACAATTCTTACCGTCGCTTCGCCCAGCGCTTCTTTGCCACCTGTCACCGCCCTGATAGTGTAGTTTTCCAGCTTAGGCGATAGTCCCGTCGCCTCTCTTATAGCCTCGTACGCCGCATCGACCGGCCCATCGCCGCACGCCGCGGCCTGCACAGTCTGGTCCTTCACCTTTATCTTCACGCTCGCCGTCGGCAGTGTCCCCGTCCCGCTGGCCACATGCAGATACTCCATCTCGTAAACATGCTCCACAACTCGAATCTCGTCATTGATGATGGCCGCCAGGTCCTCGTCAAAAACCTCTTTTTTCTTGTCGGCTATCTCCAGAAACCGCGTATAAGCATGTTCGATTTCCTGCTTCGTAAGCTTAAACCCGAGCTGCTTGCACCTGTCAACAAATCCGTGCCTGCCCGTGTGCCTGCCTAATACCATCCGCGAGCCGCCCAGCCCGATACTCTCGGCCGTCATAATCTCATAAGTCGTGCGCTCCTTCAAAATCCCATCAACATGTACACCGGCTTCATGAGCAAAGGCGTTAGCGCCGACAATCGCCTTGTTCGGTTGGATTACAAAACCCGTCGACTGCGACACCAACTGGCTGGTGCGATAAAGTTCCTTCGTATTAATGTTAGTGGAAAGGCCGCCAGAACTTTGCGTTTTGAAAAAGTCCGCCCTCGTGCGAATGCCCATTACAACTTCTTCAAGCGCAGCGTTGCCGGCTCGTTCGCCCATGCCGTTTATGGCACATTCGATCTGCCGGGCGCCGTTGCGTACGCCGGCTAACGAATTCGCCACCGCCATACCCAAATCGTTATGACAATGCGTGCTTATTATACATTTGTCTATGCCGGGCACGTCGGCCTTGAGCCTTGCGATAATCTGGCCGTACTCGTATGGCAGCACGTAACCCACCGTATCGGGAATATTCAACGTCGTCGCCCCGGCCTCGATGACAGCCGTTAACACCTCAATCAGAAACGACATATCGCTCCTGCACGCATCTTCAGGTGAAAATTCGACGTCATTAACGAAGCTCTTTGCGCATTTGACGGCCGCGACGGCCATTTTCAAAACCTCATCGCTGCTCTTTTTGAGCTTGTGCTCCATGTGTACGGGTGAGGTCGCAATGAATGTGTGGATGCGCTTCTTTTTGGCCGGTGCTACTGCTTTTCCCGCCGATTCGATATCTTTCTCATTGGCGCGCGCAAGGCCCGCAATCACAGGGCCCTTTACCTGCTCTGCGACGAGCTTTGTCGCCTCGAACTGGGTGGGGCTGGATACCGGAAAGCCCGCCTCGATAATGTCAACGCCTAAAACCGCAAGCTGCTGGGCAATCTCGAGCTTTTGCGCTATCGAAAGAGAAGCGCCGGGGGATTGCTCGCCATCCCTTAACGTTGTATCGAAAATTAATACTTTTTCTTCGGACATCTTACTATTCTCCTGAATTTTATGCTGATTGCGGCCAATTATGCCGCACGCAACGTTAAATTGCTACGAATTATTTTTTTTACAGCATAATCCGAGTAATCTGTGGTTGAAAACGAAGATAAATATAGATTTTTGTTGGGGAAAGAGTTATTGCGCCTAACGGCGCAATAGCAGTAAGGTAAGGCTCACAACCGCCTGAATTGAAGAACTAAATGTACAACTATCGTTCATAGACAAACATTATACCACGAAATTTAATTTCTGTAAACCCTTTAAATATAAATTTCGGAAATTTTTCAGGCTGTATTTAAGGCTTTTTTGGATTTTTATAAGTTTTCCAGTCAATACTCCTTTGCATAGAGACGCTTTTCAAAAGCTGATATCGCTCGCCGTGACAAATTTTGACTCCATTCGTTTTTTGATAGTTTTTCCTGAATGTTTCGATTCTTTCCACCGGCGGATGAGGCAAACTCGGAAAGCGAGCTGCTGAAATCAAACCCTAAAAATTTTATAAGGTCCTTCGATTTCTATGGAGTTACTGCGCGGTTGCAGATACGGACATCGTAATATTGTCCAGAGAAGAAACATTACTCCTTTTCAGCTTCTTTCCATTCTTTAACTATATCTGCAAGAGGCTTTCCATAAACTTCCATGAATCCGGCTTCTACATCGAGCTTCTTATAAAACTGTTTAAACTTATCCAACCCATGATTGTCGATCAAATATTTGACAAAGAGTCCGGAGGCAGGATAAGCCACCGGCCATCTATTTTCGGTAGGAGTACCGAAAAAATATATCGAACCATTCGCCCATTTCTCTATCGGCTCATTGAGATATTTCCTGACGGTTTTTCTGCCTGCCGCCAGGCTTTTTGCATCAGTTATGTATTCATAATACTGCCTGATTCCTTCATTGAAAAAGTTATTGTTGGGTTGGGCCACCGAATAATTGAAAAGCACATGAATGGATTCATGCTCAACAAAGTCAAAGCCCAACGTATGAATCTCCTTTCCGTACGTAACGCCTCCGGGGCCGGGCGTTCCTGACAAAACGAATTTCTCGTTCTCATCTGCATAAATATAGCAATGGATTTTATAATCCGGCTGCTCAAGTTCAAGCCTGGCAATCGCTTCATCACAGTATTGATCAAAATGATTTGCCTTTACATTAAACTTGCTGGTATCAGCTATTTTGTCGGAATAATGAAAAACATAGTGCCTGGAAGTCGTCGTACGATTGAGATATGTTTCCCTTTCCTTTCTTAAATCAATATGTCCGCGTGTACTAAACTGGCCTCTCACAAAGTTTCCGAAGTGCGCAGGGATGCTCTTCTGAACAATCGTATATTGATACAATCCAGTTATTGTTCTAAGAAGCCCATTTATTGGATTGAGTGTATTTCCTGTGTATGCAACTCGTGTCGTATCGCTACTGATGAAGAACATTCCATCATTTGCATCATGGAAGGAATCAGGACCGAATTGAAAACCGTCCTTAATTCGTTTTATAGGCAGACCAAAAGTATCCCATTTCCTGAAGCAATGGATTGGTCCACATACAAGCATATGTTTATCGTAATCGTCTTCAGTAAGCTGATTTTCATGCTTCACAACAATTCTGACATTCGGCATTGAACGTTTCTTGCACAGCGTCCAGATATCCTTGTATGTTACTGAATCTTCAACATCGGTGATTACAAACACAAACTCAGCCGTCTTAAAGAACGCCTGGAGTAATTTGAATTTCCAATCCGGCTGAGAAAGGTCTTTGATAGAACGTCCTTGCGCAGAGATTTGAATAGGCAAAAGACATATTAGAATGATTGATAATAAAATTAGTTTCGTCTTAAATTTTCCCATAATAAAGCTCCTTTAATTGAATGAGTTGACATAAAATCATATAAATTTAATGGCCCTATTTTTTGATTTCGTTGAGATATTCACAAATTCTCTTTAACTCTTGGTTTCATATTCAGGCGAATCATGTCTTGTTTATCAATTCATCAATTTCATCAAGATGCAGCTTAAAATGTGGAAGGTAATCAATGACCATTGCTTTGAGTGATACTTCCTGGTTGGAACCGGAAATCCATACGTTCTCTAACTTCTCAGGATTCATGTTTTTAATCACATGAGTAAAGTGCAGGTTACTATATTTCCAGATGTGCACCAAATCGTGCCAATCTTCTTCTTGATAGTTCTGAATAGCAATCCATCTATCATTGTTGCCGTGACTTGCATAACATGGAAAAATCAAGGGGCTGGGTTGGTATTGCAAATGAACAACCCTATGGGTATTATTCGAGGCCGAGTCGACCATGTGTCCAAGGATCTGCTTAATGTTACGATTTTGACTGTTTCGACGCTCTGTAATCACCTCTGTAGTAAGAGAAAGTAGTTTAGGCTGCCATACTTCAACAAGAGATAGTAATTCTGGACGAATAGAATCTAAATCATTCATAATGACTCCCATTTAAAAGTTCATATTTATTCATATCTCAGCGCTTCCATAGGATCGGTCTTTGCCGCGCGTCGGGCCGGGATATAACAGGCCAGAAGGGTTACTGCTGCAAGAAATACAGTTATTGCGGTGAATACTACCGGATCCGTAGGGCTGATATTACGCAATACAACCGTCAAAGACCTGGTCAGTACTATCGCACCAACCAAGCCTATGGCCGAACCCAGAAGAACCAGTTTCAATCCACGCCTCAATACCAATTTGAAAATATCAATTCGTTTTGCACCCAATGCAATACGAACACCAAATTCATGCATGCGGCTGGTCACCAATTGCGAAACAACTCCATAAAGCCCGACCGCCGCCATGAGCAACGCAACCACTCCGAATACTCCCTGAATATATGTCAGGGCACGTGCCTGCCAGAGGGAATCCGACAAAACGTGACTCATATCCGAAATCCCTGAAATCGGCAGCTCCGGGTCCACCGACCATATCTGTTGTTTGACGGCAGAAGCCATACCAAGAGACTCCGATTCCGTGCGTACAACTAATGTCATACCAAGCCATGGATCCTGAGTATTGAGTTTATAAATTTCCGCCTGCGGCCGCTTGTCGAGGCCGAAATGAAGTACATCCCCGACAATCCCTACAATGGTATACCAGGGAGCACTCGAATCCGGACCGCCTGGTCTTATTCGCCGCCCTATCGGGTCCTCATTCGGGAAATAACGTTGGACCATAGCGTGATTTACCATTACGACCGGTTCAGCATCAGGTCCTTCGCGATCTGTGAATTCTCGACCTTTAAGTAGTGGAATTCCCATCGCCTGAAAGTAACCGCAACTGACTACACGTTCATTGGCCTCAGGAACCTGTCCCGGTAACAGTGCCGGACGACCTTCAATGGTGAAATTAAAACCCGTCCAGCCGCGAAACGGCAAATTATTAATTACTCCGGCATAGTTTACCCCAGACAGCATTCGTACGCGTTCCAAAGTTTCCCGATAGAATGCAATCTTTTGATCTGACTGACCATACTTAGCTGCGGGCAGGGAAATATTCATAACCAGAACATTATCACTATTAAATCCCGGGTCGGTCTGCTGCAATTGTATTACGTTTTTCATCAGCAAACCTGCGGCTACAAGTAGAATCATTGTCAAGGCAAGCTCTGCAACAATCAGCGTGCTGCGTAAACGGCTCTGCTCGTAACCAATCGTATTAATCCGCTGGCCTTCTTTAAGTGCCGAATTAGGACTGACACCGGAAGCCCGCAGAGCCGGAAGGATACCAAAAATTATACCTGTGACCATCGACAGCAAGACAGTAAATCCAAGTACTCGCCAGTCAAGTCCGATGTTTTTAATGAATGAAGGCAAAGGCAGCTCCGCCGAGATATTAGCTAAAAGCAGATACACTCCTCCACTTGCAAGCACAACACCTAGAATACCGCTAGCCAGAGCCGGCATACAACTTTCCGCCAGCATCTGTCGGGTGAGACGCCACCTGCTCGCACCCAAAGCCACACGGATGCTTATTTCTTTACTTCGTGCACTGGCGCGGGCAAGAAGAAGATTTGCTACATTGGAACACGCTATTAAGAGTACAAAGCCGACTGCTCCGAACAACACGGCCAACACAGGCCTCATAGGCCCTATGAAACTATCACGCGATGGAATTATATTCACTCTATAACCGGTATGAGACTGAGGGAATTGCTGTTCCAATTTAGCTGCGATAGTATTAATATCCGCTTGTGCCTCAGTAATGTTCTTGTCATCTCTTAACCTTCCCACAACAAACAAAAAATGGCGGTCGTCAGGCTGCGACTCATTCAATTCCAGCGGTATCCAAACTGCAGTATCATCCATCGGATACTGTCGAATGTCGGGCAGAATACCCACAACAGTAAAAGACTCATCACCAAGACGAACACTACGCCCAATTGTTTCAGGATCTGATCCAAAACGATTTCGCCATAAGCTATGGCTAAGCAGCGCAACACGTCCTGCACCTGGTAGATATTCCTTTGCATCGAAAGCTCTGCCGAGGCAGGGAACCAGTCCCAAAGTCTGAAAAAAGTTCAGCGAAATCCGGCCAGCTCTCAACTTAACAGGCTCACCTTGTCCGGTTAGAATCAGGGACTGTGGTCGTATTGCACCCATAGATTCGAATGAACTACTTTCCCGCCGCCATGTAACAAAATCGAGCGGTGATGGTTGTCCTCGCCGACCTTCCTGTATACGTGTGGACCAGAGCATAACCAGCCGATCCGAATCCTTATATGGTAAAGGACGCAGCAATACAGAATTAGCGACACTGAAAATTGCCGTGTTGGCGCCAATCCCGAATACCAGTGTCAACACCGCTACTGCTGTAAAGCCGGGACTTTTTCTCAATTGTCTAAAAGCGTATTTAAGATCGTTAAAAAAAGTACTCATTTCATTCGTTCCTCATTTATAGTGACTTGTTAATAATCAATATTACATAATTTTTCCTAAGTGAGCATTATGATTATTATTTGTTACTGTTTTGTTACGGTCTTGTCCTTTTTTTGTGAATTTTCGAAGTATATGATATGTTACGTTAAAAAATAAAGCGGCGTTGTATATGCAACATTTGTGCAGAGCCTTATGTAGTTCTCTCTTCGATAGTAGTTTTTTGATGTTTGTCATTACATCGGGTAATATTTCATCCAGGCGGGCAGGCCCTTTCGATTGATTATGGATTAATGATTATCGATTATTTGGGGCGTTGGTCCCCGCCGTTTTGTTTGGCCAAAACGAAGCTACGAGGATTCGAAATTCAAAACCGCGAAGTCTTTGTGACATGATAGAAAATTAAAAAATAAAATATCAAATAGCAAAATCACAATGTAAAAATCAAAAAGAAATAGGTGCTGCCGGAGGCCAGCATGAACATCGTACAGTGTCGCGGAGACACGAAGTGGCGGAGTGAGTAAAATTGTGTGAACCGTAGGCAGCACAAACCTTTCAAATGATCATTGATATATTTTTTAGCCCTTCCTTACGGTCAGGCCTCTGTGCAGTTTAAAACTGCGAATTCCTTATGGTACTTTTTGGCCGCCTTCATCCCTTCGACTCCGCTCAGGGTAAACTCCAGCTTTAGCGGTTTTGCAACAACGGAAAGTTCAAAACCGCAAAGTCTTTATGATAGAGCTTTGCTGCTCTATCATAGGCTTTGGCGGCCAAGATTTCATCATCGAAATATCCAAGGGATTTGTGTTTGCCCTGATAGCATATCTGGACCTGCCATTTCTTCAGCCTTTTGTGCCAGGTAACTCCCTTGTACTTAGAAGGTGAATTTTTCCTTTTATAGATTTTGTAGGGTCTGTTGAGGCAGTTCTGTGCCTGTGTTGCCGGGCGGAGGTTGGCCTTTCGATTGTCGAGGCCGTTGTGGTTTATGTGGTCAACGTCCAGATGGGCGGGAGGATTTATTACTTCACGATGCATCTTAAGATAGAGTCTCTTTTTAGTTTTCGGGCATCTGGCATTTCGGCCTGCATAAAAGGTGTTTATGCTCTTGATGGCATACCATTTATGCTTGTTCAATCTTTCGTAATCGTCGGGGTCGACGATGGCGTATTTGCCCTGCGTGAGCTGTATCCTTCGGTAAGGATAGCCGCAGCGCAGCCGGCGGTATAACAGAACCAGAGCTATGAAAGGCTTTGCAAGCCGGTCGGGAATTGTGATGGAAAAAGTGAGCTTAATAGCAACCCCCTCCGGGGATTAAGCGAATTAGTTAATTAGTGGATTAGAGAATTAGTTAATTAGAGAATTGGTGGGGCAAGCCCCACCCTACGGCTGGATGGCCGGGGCAATCTCCTGAAATAATCAATTATCATTAATCGATAATCATTCCGGAGGCCTTTGCCCTCCTACTATTGGAGGTATCTGCACGTTTGGCGAAAATA
>CAZJIR010000007.1:14734-22775 GCA_964546095.1 uncultured Pirellulales bacterium | reverse complement strand
GCGATATGTCCCAGTCTTTCAGACCTGCTTTGAACCATTCATCGAGTTTATTTGCCACCGATTTTTGTGTATGACCTCCGACAATAAGGTCCTTAAGTTTTTGCTCGTAGTCGGCAAGTTTGAAGAAGTAGTGCTTCGATGTTTGCAGAACAGGTTTTGCCCGGCAGGTTGCGCAATAAGGATTTATGAGGTCGGCCGGTTGATACGTGGTGCCACAGACTTCACATGAATCGCCGTATTGGTTTTCGGCTTTACACCGTGGGCAAGTGCCGCGAACGAATCTGTCAGGAAGTGACATTTTGCAATTTTCACAATAAGTCTGCTCTACATCTCGTGTAACGATTGAGCCGGCTTCGTTCAAGCGCTTAAAGATAAGCTCGCTAAAAGATTGGTTTTCAGGTGAGTGGGTTGAGTAATAATTGTCGAACTCGATATAAAAGCGGTGAAAGTCCGCTATATGCTCTTTGTGCATCTGCCCGATTAGCTGCTCAGGGCTGATTCCGGCGGTTCGGGCACTTATCATAACAGGTGTGCCGTGAGTGTCATCGGCGCAAAAGTAGAGACACTCATTGCCGCAAATCTTCTGGAAGCGCACCCAGATATCGGTCTGGAGGTATTCTACTAAGTGCCCTATATGTATCGGGCCGTTCGCATAAGGCAAAGCAGATGTTACAAAGATTTTGCGAGGCATATTTCTTCCTTGAAGATTATTGCTCCATAGTTTCCGGGTTGTCTTGAGTGTGGTTTTGTGTAGTGCCGTCTTTTTCCTGCTCCGTTTTTGTAGGGGTGGAAATTATCTCAATCTCGTCCACAGGGATAGCAGCTTTTTCTCCGCTTTCATATTCGATTATAACAAGCTGTGTCAATATCTGAATGTCCACGACTTTGCCTCTGCCGTTTTTGGTCTCTACTTTGGTATTCTTTTTCGGAAGTCTTTTTTTAAGTTCAGTATAGGTTTCATCCTCATATCGCAGACAGCATTTTAATCTGCCGCAGTAGCCGGAGATTTTGGCCGGATCCAGGGTGGCCTTTTGCATCTTGGCCATTCGCATATTAACCGGCTTTAGGAGTTTAAGAAATCTTTGACAGCAGCATTGTTGTCCGCAGTTTTCCGCATCACCGAGTAGCTTGGCCTCATCGCGTGAGCCGATTTGACGCATTTCGATTCTTGTCTGATATTCATGGGCGACTCTTTTTACCAGCTCACGAAAGTCCACTCGGCCATCGGACATGAAGTAGAAGATGATGCGTTCACCGCCGAATACGTGTTCTACATCGACTATTTTCATCGGTAGTTCCATTTCTTTGACGAAGCGCCGGCAGCATTCCATCTCTTCTTTTGCGATTTTCCGCAGATGTCTCTCTTCGCTTATATCTTCGGGGGTTGCGTAACGAACGAATTTGCCGGCCCGCGTGGGAACGAAATCAATGTCGCTGTCCTCAAAATATTCCTGTATTTGTTCTTCGCTTAATTTAAACTGACCGCCCCTGTAGGCAGTGAGCTGACCTACAAGGTAGCCCAATTCAAGACCCCTGCTGGTTTTTATTACCACGCGAGAGTCGGTTTTGGATATTTTATTTTCCCGATGCTCGAAGAAGCCGAGCATATTCATCCGGCCATAGCGAACCAGCATATGCTTTTTATTTTTTGACTGTCTAGTCCTTGCTTCTAAGGTTTTTGACATTACAGTAAATCCGATTAATACTATCGTTGAGCTTTGCTATTACGAAGCTCTTATTATATCAGGATTAGCGAGATTTAACAATAGCTGTTCAAAAATAAGCCTTTCATTAACACTGGACTCTATCCAGTGCAGCATCTTGTAGCAGTCAGAGATTTTTTCCGCCGACTGCTCGGAGTCAAAACGGCCGGCCAATTTCTTTATCTGCTCTTGCTGGTCGAAGTTGATAGTTTCTTTCGTTGGTGATACGTTTAGGTTCATCGCATCATATAAAGCAGATATTATGATTTGGACAATGGTTTTTGCGGCTCTTCTATTGATGTCCTTCTTGCTTGTGTTATTGTCGAGATTTGACCAGATGGCGGCTATTTCTTTGCTTTTATCTAAAAGGTTTTGAGCCAAATTCAATGTATCAACCATATCATAGTTGGATAAGAGCCTTATTAGCTCTTTTTTGTTCTTGTAAACTTTTGCATCTGCCAGTTCAAGATTTGCCCACTGGCATGCTGTACCCAAACTGCCCCCGGACAAGCGTGCGAAGTATCTGGCCTGCTTTTCTTCGATACCCATCTGTTGTAATTTTTCGATTATCCGCTCTTCAGCTATTGGGCCGAACCTTATTATCTGAGACCTTGATTTGGTCGTAGGCAATAGTTTTTCCAGACGGGTACACAGCAGAATTATAGAGCAGTATTCAGGGGGCTCTTCAAGGACTTTTAATAGACAGTTCTGTGATGAGTTATTGAGCCTCTCAGCCTCGCTGATAATGAAGACCTTTCTTTGTGAAAGTGTCGGCTTGTTGGATACCTTTGCAACAAGAAACTCTCGAATTACATCTATCGGCAAATCCACGGGCGGAGGCTTGTCCTTGCCGTCTTTAGTGAATTCCCGCAATTCCTTATAGACGTGATTGAAGTCCGGATGTGAGCCTGCCTCAAAAAGCCGGCAGGATTGGCACGAGCCGCAGCTGTCTGCAAAGTTGTTTTCCACAATGGGGTCTTCACATAGCAATAACTTTGACCATTCGCAGGCCGTTTTGAATTTGCCGACACCTTCGACGCCGGCAAAAATATAAGCATGAGCCCATCTGCCCGAGGCAAAGGCCCTTTGCAAAATATCTATTGCTCTATCCTGACAAAAAATTTCTTTTATTGACATCTACGTGAAACTCACTTCTGAGATAAGCTGCATTATCCTTTTATGGACGGTTTCAATATCACTGGTGGCATCGACTACGAGAAAATTGTCCTGTTGCTTGGCCAATTGTAAAAAACCTTCACGTACTTTTTTGTGGTAGTTATCACCTTTGGCCTCCATTCTGTCAAGTTGCCGATTCAAACGTTGCGAAGCGGTTTCCAAATCGACATCGAGAACAATAGTCAGGTCCGGCCAAACTCTTTCCAGACAGTCCGTTGCAATTTTAATGACCTTATCTACTCCGAAACCACCTGCGTAGCCCTGATAAGCGCAGGTGCTCGAAAGCCATCTGTCGAGCACGATGCATTTATTTTCTTGCAGTGCCGGAGCTATCTTTTCAGCCCAAAGCTGCGCCCGTGAGGCCATATAGAGCATTAACTCTGTGCGCGTATTCATTGTGTCGTGTTCAGGGCTTAACAGAATCTCTCGAATCTTATCTCCTATAGTTGTATCGCCCGGGTCGCGAAAGCTGATAGTGGAGACACCCTGTTTTTGCAGCCATTCGACAACAAGGTTTGTGTGCGTACTCTTTCCGCAGCCATCCGGCCCATCAAGAACTATAAACTTGCCTGAAAATTTGTGTTTAAAATTCTCGTTATTCAAATTTTGCTTCATCTCCAAAAACTTCTCGGTACAAGTTTTTTCCTATCATAAGATATAAAACGCGATGTCTTATTGTCTCTTCGTTCCAGTCTGGATGACGTCCTCTTACGCCGGCTTCAACGATACTGCGAAGATTGTTACTCATCTCGAATGCCATTTTAAGGCGTATTTCCGGTCCAAGCCTTCGCAGGATTTCAAATTGCTTTCTCGCAGCTTCAATAGTAGTATCCGCTGGTATTGTGTTCACTTTAATATCCTCAAACCACAGCCGTCCAGCCAGTCGAGAATTATAACTTTTTGCTCTGTGATTTACTTTCCAAAAACTTTTCCTCTTTTAATCCTTAAGTATTGTGACCAGCAATGTAATTGTTCCTATTATGACACCCAGAACAACAAAGAACCATACATATTCGGTGCACCACGTACCGATCGTTCCGATTCTTGAATTAAATTTTTGTCCAAGTCGCAAACCCTCAGGTGTTAGCTCAATCTTTATTTCTCTGGCACCCATATCTTCGGTTTTAATTAAACCTGAATTCCCAAGACGCCTGTTTATCTGTTTGATGGTTTGTGAGGTTATTTGATGGCCTTTAGCCGATTTTGTTTCATTAGACAGGTAGTTTATGAGGTCAGTTGGTTTGTCAGAGAAATGCTTTATGCTTCCGGCGCCAGCGTCAGTTTTTTGATAATAAAAAGATAGTGTTTTTCTTTCATCCTTTGGCAGCCACATAATAATGTCCTGTCAGAAATTTTATTTCGTTAACTGCAAATTATCTTCGCCGACTAACTGTTTCATTTTTCTACAGAAGTCGAGGTCGGGATTGACACTAAGGCCCCTATCAGCCACGGCTGAGACTCTGCCTTTATCTGTCCTTACCGTAACGTAAACCGGGCTTCTGCCTTTGTGGTGCTGGCAAATGCTCTTTATCATAGCGACCTTTTCTTTTGTAACATCTTTAGCGTTCAGCCTTATTCTGACTTTGGCAGCCAGTTTATCTCGAACCTCGTCCAGAGGGATAAGTTCGGCAGCTAATATGTTGGGTCTTTCCCTCCTGTAGTCGAGCTTTCCCTTTACGAAAACGATAGTATCAGCAATTAATACATCGTTGAATCTGTTCAGCATATCCGGAAACATTACGACCTCGACCTGTCCCTGCAAATCCTCAAGTGTAAAGACTGCCATTTTTGAGCCGGCATTTCGGCCTGTCTTGGTCAGGTTGTATCTTATCTTTGTTATCATTCCCCCGATTATAATTTGCCTGTCCTGAGGAGCCTGTGTCAACTGCGAGATGTTATGTGTGGAATAGATACTTATTGTCTCGGCGTGATGGCTGAGCGGATTACTTGTTACATAAAAACCGAGAACCTGTTTCTCGTAAGCCAACATCTGCGGTTCGGGCCAGGGTGCGACATCGGGTAGGCTTTTATGGTCCTGTGAATAATCGTCTTCTTCAGCTATCTGGCCGAATATACTCATCTGACCTTTTTGTCTGTCGGACTGCAGGCTTGCTCCGAATTCCATCGCTTTTTCAAGCCCGGCCATCATCTGCGCACGATTTCCCCCTAACCTGTCGAATGCGCCGGCCTTGATAAGGGCATCGATAACCTGTTTATTGGCTGCTCTTAAATCGACGTTTTCGCAGAAATGGAAAAGACTCTCGAACCTGCCGGCCTGTTTGCGGGCGGCTATGATTTGCTCGACAGCTTTTCCGCCGACACCTTTGACTGCCGCCAAGCCAAAACGAACAACACCCTTTTTCTTGTGCCCTTTCTCATCTTGCTCGTATAGCGGCGTAAAATCAACGCCGCTTTCGTTAATGTCCGGCGCCATGACTTTGATACCCATCCGGTTGCACTCGTTGATGTAATCGACGACCTTGTCTGTGTTGTCCATTTCGTAAGTTAGCAGGGCGGCCATAAACTCAACAGGCCAGTGTGCCTTCATATAAGCCGTCTGGTATGCGATAAAGGCGTAACGGGTCGAATGGCTCTTATTAAAACCGTAACCTGCGAAGCGTTCGATAAGCTCGAAAATCTGACCGGCCTGTTGTTTGGTCAGGCCTTTATCTACGCAACCTGCTATAAATCTTTCCCGTTCCTTGGCAATGGTTCTGGCCTTCTTTTTGCTTATCGCTTTAATAAGAGTATATGCCTCTCGCAGCGGTATGTCGCCAAGCCGATTACAAATCCGCATTACCTGTTCCTGATAGGTCATAATGCCGTAGGTTTCATCAAGAACCTCTTTCATGATCGGGTGCGGCAGGCTCCATTTGGCGCCATGTTTTCGGTCGATGTAATCCGGAATTAGTATCATAGGCCCGGGCCGATACAGTGCATTAGCCGCTATCAGGTCTTCAATTCTGTCGGGCTTCATCTTCATCAGTAAATTCTGCATACCGCCGGACTCGAACTGGAAAAATCCCTTTGTATTGCCGGCTGAAAACTGCTCGAAAACCTTTTGGTCTGTAAGGTCGAGTTCTTCGAGGTTAATTTCCACGCTGTGGATTTCTTTGACTAACTGCACCGACCTTTCTAATACGCTGAGAGTCTTCAAACCTAAAAAGTCCATCTTCAAAAGGCCGACCTTCTCAACCATAGGCCCTTCGAACTGTGTAATAATGTCATCGGAGCCGGCCGCCTTATATAAAGGTACAAAGTTAGTTAGCTCTTTATCGGCAATTACAACGCCGGCTGCGTGGACCGATGCGTGGCGGGCAAGGCCTTCGAGCTTTTTGCTGATGTCGATTACTTTTCTTGTCAATTCGTTTTGTTCGTAAGCCTGCTTTAATTCAGGTTCGGTCTTGAGCGCTTTATCGAGCGTCATATTAAGCGAAAAAGGTACAAGCTTGGCCAGTCTGTCAGCCTCAATCAATGGAACACCAAGTACCCTGCAAATATCACGGATAACCGCCCGGGCCTTCATTGTTCCGAAAGTTATTATCTGCGCCACATGGCCGTATTTCTGCCGAACATAGTCGATAATTTTTGCCCGGTGTGCCTGGCAGATATCTATATCGATATCCGGCATCTCATTTCGCTGTGGGTCCATAAACCGCTCGAAGAGCAGGTCGTATCGAATAGGGTCAACATCGCACAGGCCGAGACAGTATCCGACTAAAGTGCCTACGCCGCTGCCTCTGGCACCTATCGGAATATTGTTTTCATGCGCATATTTGCAAAAATCCCAGACAATAAGAAAATAACCGGCGAAACCTTTCGATTCGATTACATTCAGCTCTCTGTCGAGTCTTTCTTTTATCTGGTCGGTAATTTCTCCATATCGTTTCTTTGCCCCTTCGTAACATAGTTTAGTGAGGAATTCCTCAGGTGTCGAACCGTCCGAAGGTTCAAAACGCGGTGCATGCCTCTTCTTCAGGTCAAGCTCGACGTTGCAGCGACTGGCTATTAACATAGTATTGTTACATGCCTCGGCAGTCTCTGAAAAAAGCCGGTGCATTTCATCGGGACTTTTCAGATAGATATCTGATGGATAAATCATTCTATCGGGATCATCTGCTCTTTTGCCGGTACCTATGGAACAAAGACAATTATGGGCTTCATGGTCGTCTTCTGTCAAAAAGTGCACGTCGTTTGTTGCTACCAGCCCGATGCCCATTTTTTTCGCAAGGTCTATCAATCCCTGCCTAATGTTTGGATTATCTCCTTCGTGATTTTGTATCTCGATGAAGAATCTATCGGGCCCGAAAATTTTCAGGTAACTTTCCGCTGTTGAGCGTGCTCCCTTTTCATTTCCGTTTGCAATTTCCACTGCAACTAGGCCTTTCATACATGCTGAGGTGCATATAAGCCCGTCGTTGAGTTCGGTCAGGATTTCCATATCGATTCTTGGACGATAGTAGAAACCGTCAAGATAGCCGGTACTTGCCAGCTTCAGCAGATTTTGATAGCCGGTATTGTTTTGGGCTAAAAGAACCAGATGATATGCAGCATCGGCTATACGGGTTTTTGTTCTGTCGAACCTGCTGCCCGGCGCGATATATGCTTCTATGCCAATGATGGGTTTGATATGAGCGGCTATCGCTTTTGTGTAGAACTCGACGGCTCCGAACATATTGCCATGGTCGGTTACGGCTACAGAGTCCATATCGAGTTTCTTACACTGTTTGAGCAGTTTATCGAACGTAATAGCCCCATCCAACAACGAATACTGACTGTGTAGATGAAGATGCGTAAATCCTTTATTTGCCATAATTTAACCAGTTCCTTTTGAGAGTGTAATTTGCATTGATATAATAGGCTGCCCCGCAAACCTTGTCAACTGAAATGCCTCGATTTAAGTGATAGTCACGTAGAAAAGCTCTATATTTTCATTGATATTTTTCTCTCAATATGCTATCTTAAAAAAAGTAGCGAGAAGGTTTTTTCAACTCGTAACCGAGGTTTGCTGCATGGAGGCTTTCTGGTCAATCTCTGAAGTTCGTAAACATGTGGTTAAAAGAGCTGTTTCGTTGCAGGAAAATTCCGGAAAGGAAAAATTAAGATGAGAAAGAGCATATATTTGATTATTATTTTTGTAACGGCTCTGTCATACACAACAC
>CAZJIR010000007.1:7072-14724 GCA_964546095.1 uncultured Pirellulales bacterium | reverse complement strand
CACATGCTCAGGAGTCGGTTCATTTTGCTGATGCCAATCTAAAAGCGGCCGTGGAGGAGGCTCTTGGTGTTACAGACCCATCTCCAATTGATATGCTGAGTCTTACATCTCTTTCTGCAAGAAGCAGGGGAATCAGTAGTCTGGCCGGGCTGGAGTATGCAAGGAATTTGCAGGAACTGTCTCTTGGCGAAAATCAGATTAGCGATATCTCACCACTTTCCGGACTGATGAACCTGAGAGAGATGTCTCTCGATGAAAATCATATCAATGACATCTCACCGCTTTCCGGACACACGAACCTGCGAGAGTTGTCTCTCGGAGAAAATCAGGTTAGCGACATTTCGTACCTTTCCGGATTGACAAGATTGAGCAGGTTGGTTCTTCACCAAAATAATATCAGCGACATTAACGCTTTATCGACGTTGTCGAATCTTATAACGCTTAATTTATTTGGTAATCAGATTAACGATATCAATGCCTTATCTACGTTGACAAATTTGGAGTTTATCTATCTGAGTGGAAATCAAATTACCAATGTCGAGGCTTTATCAACTCTGACAAAGCTAAGGTTTCTGAGTCTGAGCCGGAATAATATTACCGATATTGCTCCCTTATCGGCTCTGATTGATTTGGATGGTTTGTATCTGGAGAGCAATCAGATTACTGATATCAGTGCTTTAGAAAATCTGACCAATCTGAAAGGTTTAGCTCTTGGTTCCAATCAGATTGCAGATATCAGCGTTTTATCAGTTCTGACGCAGCTGGATTCTCTGGATCTGGGTGAAAATCAGATTACGGATATCAGTGTCCTGGCGAGCCTGACAAATCTGATAAGTCTGCATTTGCATTACAATCAGATTAGAAATATATCGCCGCTTTCAGACCTCGCAAACTTGCAGATATTGTCACTCAACAACAATCAGATCAGTGATATATCACCTCTTTCCGGCCTCATAGGACTGGAGAAACTGAGTCTCGATGACAATCAAATAAGTGATATCTCGCCGCTTTTCGGCCTAACAAACCTGAACTATTTGGGTCTCAGATCAAATCCACTTAATATTGAGGCTTATACTACTTATATCCCGCGTTTACATCGCTTTGGCACAAATGTTTTTTACGACCCGCTCGTGTGGCGCACATTGACAATAAGTTCAACGGCTGGCGGCTCAGTAGTTGAGCCGGGCGAAGGGGAATTCGATTACATGGATGAAGCTGTTGTTAGTGTTAGTGCTGTGGCTGATGAAGGATATTATTTCGTTAATTGGACCGGTACTGCGGTTTATGAGGTCGCCGACCCTGCTGCGGCCGGTACCACTGTTACTATGGAAGAAGATTTTACACTTCGGGCCAACTTTGAGCGAATCCGGCTTACCCTTTATGTGGACGATAATGCCCCCAATGACTCGGCGCCCAATGATCCACGAGTCAGTGACCCGAGCGAGGATGGAAGTTCTGAGCATCCCTACGATACGATTCAGGAAGCAATCGACGTTGCCGAGCACGGTGACACAGTTTTGGTTTATCCGGGCGTATACCAGGAAGAAGTTATTTTTATGGGTAAGACTATAACTGTTCAGGGTGTAGCTGCTTCTGATGGGATACCTGTCCTGGAGAATCCGGATGATTTTGCAGTTTCGTTTTATTTCGGTGAGGGGCCTGATAGCATCTTGAAGAATTTTGTCATAAGAAATAGTTTCATGGCTGTCTTTATTGCGAGCAGTTCACCAACGATAAGCAATTTAACGGTAGTAAACAACAAATACGGCATTGAAGCTTATGCCGGCTCCGAGCCTGATATAAGCAATAGTATCTTTTGGAACAATACAGATGGCGATTTATTCCAATGTCAGGCAAGCTTTAGCTGGATAGAGGAAAATATTGAATATGAATCGCTCGAAGGCTTGATTTCCCACTGGATGTTTGATGAAGGTAGTGGTACGACGGTATACGATTCGGCTGGTGATAATCATGGAGTTATCTATGGAGCCCAATGGACAATTGGTCAGGTTAATGGTGCATTGAGCTTCGATGGTGAGGATGATTATGTAGAACTGCCGGATAACAACCCAATTTGGTTACCACAATATGACTTCTCTTTGTCCGCTTGGGTCAGTTTTGAAAGAGATGATGTTTTCTCATCAAGCGAGAGCGAGGTCATTTTAGACCTTAATTTTGGAGCAAGTTCTAATCCTGCAAACGAGTTAGGTTATAATATCCAGAGACGCGGCGACAGCGGAAAACTATGTTTCCAAATAACCACGACAACGAATTCAGATGAAGACCTGTATTCAAATGAAGTGTTAGCCACGAAAACATGGTATCACATCGTTGCTGTGCGGGATGGAGGGACACAGGCTATTTACATAAATGGGAGATTAGATGCAGCCAGAACATGCTCAACTGACCCGATAGATTTTGTTGGTGGTTATGATGATGATAATGTCAATATTGGCAGATTTACGACGAATATAGGGAATCCTCGTTATCATCTCAAAGGACAAATAGATGATGTCATGATATTCGGGAGTGCTTTATCTGGTGAAACAATTCGGCAACTTTATCAGAGCGGACTGACCGGACAGGGCTTTGCAGCGAGTCCGTTGTTCGTTGACCCGAATAGTGGTGACTATCATTTACGTTCAAAGCGGGGCCGACATTGGCCGGAGCATGATGTATGGGTACTCGATAATGTTAACAGTCCCTGTATCGATGCTGGCAACCCGATGGTTACCACGTCAGAAGAGCCAATGCCTAACGGCGGCAGGATTAATATGGGTGCTTACGGCGGAACAGCCTACGCGAGTATGAGTGAATCATCAATTACAAGTGATGAATTACCACTTGAAATTGTAGAGCAGGTGCATGTTATAGCGGGAGATTTTCAAGATGAGGACAGCACGTGGTTCATCGCAATGTTCCACAATGATTCGGATTACACGATAACACAGGTCACTGTAAATATCAGGTTGACTGACGAAGAAACGGGCGAGCAGGAGTGGTACGAAGTCGTGCTGGGGCCGCCTGAGGTTGTTATTCAGCCCGGCGAAACGGTAATCTTGTCCGGCGACGTGGGAGTAACAGGAGAGGACAGGGATCTTTACTGGGAAGTCGCCCGTATGACTGGTTACATTAACTGAATCCTGTAGTTGCTCTTGAAGGAAAAGAGAGGTTGAAAATGAAAAGACATGTCTTGTCTACATTTGTATTTGTGTTATTGGTCAGTCTTTCTTTCGCACAACCTGTTATTTTTAACGATGTGAACTTCAAGATAGCCTTGAATGAAGCTCTTGGTGTTATCAATCTCATGAATTTGGAAGAGCTGGATTTCCCCGAAAATTACCAGGAGATTAACGCCGAACATATAACATCTATGGAGCAGGAGTTAAGTGCCGACCGTATCGATGGTTCTGATGGATTGGATTTTTGGCCGGGAACCTTTTTTCTATATAAAACGAATATGGGCAGATACGGAAAGTTTATCGTTGAGCATTTGGACAAAACCGAAAACAGTAAGTTAACCATAGCTTGGGTTACTTATAATAGCGATGGTTCCGCTTATTCTTCGGGAAGTAGATTGGAAATTCAAAGCTCATGTAGCTGCGATTTGGATGAAGGTTTAGAGGAAGGGCATATACAGGGCGAACAAGATTTTTGGTGGTCACATGAGAGTGCGTCAAGACGCCATTTGGTTCCTGTTAATGATGCGAAGTTCAAAATGTTGTACAGGACTTTTGCATCACAGGATGAAGAGCCGGCTCATTTTGCAGATGCCAATTTAAAAGCAGCCGTGGAAGAAGCTCTTGACGTTACAGATCCGACTCCGGCTAATATGTTATGGCTTGTCCATTTAATTGCAGATTCCAGTGGAATCAGTGACTTGGCCGGGTTGGAATATGCCACTAATCTGCAGTGGCTTGGTTTAACCAATAATCAGATAAGCAATCTTTCACCCCTTTCCGGACTGACAAACCTGGAGGTAATATATCTTGGTTGGAATAATATCGCTAATAGTAGAATGAGTAATCTCACGCCGCTTTCAGGACTCACAAACCTTAGATATTTAAGTCTATACAACAATGAAATTCGTGATATCTCAGTTCTTTCGGGCCTTGTGAATCTGGAGGGGCTTGACCTTGATGATAATTATATTGTCAATATTTCAGCACTTCGAGGGCTCCCGAACCTGCAGGAACTGTATGTATCCTACAACCCCCTCGATGATGTATCAGTAATTTCCGGATTCACGAATTTGATGTATCTGGGTCTGTCCGGTTTTCAAATCAGAAATTTCTCACTGTTTTCCGGTCTTACGAACCTCCGGGGGTTGCATCTCGACAACAATCAGATAAGCGACATATCAAACATTTCCAGCTTCACTAATCTTCAACTATTATCCCTTGAGAGTAATCAGATTAATGATATTTCGCCTCTTTCTGAACTCATAGGATTAGAACGTTTGTATCTTTGGGGCAATCAGATAAGTGACATCTCGTCGCTTTCTGAGCTAACTGGCTTGGAGACTCTGTATCTTGGTGATAACCTGATTAACGATATCTCACAGCTTTCTGGTATGACAAATTTACGTGGACTTTATCTTGAATATAATCAGATTCGCGATATCTCACCGCTTTCCGAACTAATAAATTTGAGGACTCTTGCTATTCAGAACAACCGAATTAATGATATCTCATCGCTTACCGAACTTGTAAACCTGCAGTCATTGTATCTTGATGAAAATCAGATTAGCGATATCTCCTCGCTTTCCGAGCTCACGAACCTGACGTGGTTATATCTACGTAGAAACTGGATTGCCGACATCTCACCTCTTTCTGGCCTCACGAGACTTCGATCGCTGTATCTCACGGAGAATCGGATAGATGGCATCTCATCGCTTTCAGGGCTCGTTGACCTTTCAAACTTAGACCTCTCCATCAATCGTATTAGTGACATCTCGGCCCTTTCCGGCCTCACGAACATGCGGGTGTTGTATCTTGAAAACAATCAAATTAGCGATATTTCACCTCTTTCCGAACTGACGGGTTTGGAGCGGCTGTATCTAATATACAATCAGATAAGTGACATTTCTCCCCTTTCAAACCTGACTAATTTGCACAGGTTGTATCTGTCTGAAAATAATATCAGCGATGTTTCACCTCTTTCCGAACTTACTAATATGGTGCAGCTGTATCTCGACAGTAATCATATCAGCGACGTATCCCCGCTTGCCGCGCTTACAAGACTGGAGAGATTGTTTCTAAGTGACAATCAAATAAGTGACATCTCCTCTCTTGCCGGACTAACGAACCTGGATAGGCTGTACCTCTATACAAATTCCCTTGGGGCCGATGCACACACTATCCATATCCCACAAATCCGGAGTAATGGAACAAACGTTTATTATGACGAGCCCGTATGGCGCACCTTGACAATCAGCTCAACCGCTGGTGGCTCTGTTATACAGCCGGGCGAGGGCGATTTCGATTATATTCATGCTTCAGTTGTCGGTATTAGTGCCGCCGCTGATCCGGGCTATATTTTTATTAGCTGGACAGGCACCGCGGTTGATGCTAGCAAAGTAGCAGAGACCGGCTCCGCCGATACCACGGTTACTTTGGATGAGGACTATACCATCCAGGCCAACTTCAGGGAATTGTTGCCCATTTTTCCCTGATATGGATGACAATCCCTCCAATACCCCGCAAACTATCTGGAAGATATAGGTGAATTGATAGTAATTTTTATACGAATGGAAAAAAATCTGCTTGCTTAAATACACAAGTGGATTATAATCCTCATCAGATAGTAAAATTTAATTAGCCAGGGGAGCAAAAGGTTGCCCCCGCGTTTTCTTGCGTGCCTCTGTGCCTTACATCGTGAGACATTATAGCAGGCGAAAGCAAGAGCGGGGGTGAGACCCAAGCTGAGAATTGACCCTATGAACCTGCTCGGGATAATGCCCGCGAAGGGAGGCTGGTAGAAATAGATATAAAGCACTCTTTTCGCAGGAGTGCTTTTTGTTTTTGGTATTAATAACGGATTTAAGGTAAACTTAAGTTTTTGTTGAAAGGAAACGAAAGTGATAGAGACAGATATTTCCAAAGCGATTTTACAGGAATATAACAAGAGATTGTTAGAGCACCTTGATAATGATGTTGTCGTAGTCGGTGCCGGGCCGGCTGGTATGGCGGCTGGATACTATCTGGCCAAAGCGGGATTAAAAACCACCATTATCGAAAAAAGGCTCTCAATCGGCGGCGGAATCTGGGGTGGTGCGGCCGGCTATAACGTTATCGTTGTCGAAGAGACGGATATTCCTGATGAAATGGGCATGACTGTAAAAAAGCAGCAAAATTTGTATTTAATCGATGCGATAGAATTCGCAGCGGCCCTGGCGTACAAAGCCAAAAAAGCCGGCGCCGAAATCTTCAACCTCACGGAAGTCGAGGACATCATCTTAAAGACGGATAAAGTCGAAGGCGTTGTCGTAAACAATACGGCCATCACAATGGCATCTTTGCACGTTGACCCGTTCTGCATCTCATCGAAGTACGTCATTGATGCTACTGGCCACCCCGCCGAAGTTGTTAATATGCTCAAATCCAAAAAGCCGGACACCTTCCCGAACGCACTTAAGGAAAGCTTCATGGATGTCCGCACCTCCGAAGCCGCCGTCGTGGAAAAAACCAGCGAAGTCTATACCGGCCTTTTCGTTGCCGGCATGTCCGTTTGCGCGGTTTTCAACCAGCCGAGAATGGGCCCTATCTTCGGCGGAATGTTAAAATCAGGAAAAAAGGCCGCCGAATTGATTTATGAAAAACTCTAATCTTCCAACTCGTGATGAATGTCTGAACATAATAAAAGCCCATCACGTTCCGCCGCATATTGTCGAGCACAGTTTGGCTGTTGCCAAATTAGCTGTCTTTTTGGCAAAAAAGCTGGTGGAAAAAGGTGTTGTGGTGGATATCAACCTTGTGGACAGGGCATGTTTGCTGCACGATATTTTGAGAGTGTGTGATTTTAAAGAATCGGATTACAACGGGCCGCAGCAGGATATCTCGGAGCAGAGCAAAGCAAAGTGGCAACAGTTGTGTGAAATGTACAAAGGACTTCCTCACGAATACGCCGCGTATGAAATATTAAAAGACAAGTATCCGGTCCTGGCTTTGACTATCAGAAAGCACAGGTATGTAGGTATATCAGACGAAAAAGAAAAGCCGAGCACGTGGGAAGAAAAGTTGGTTTACTATGCAGATAAGAGAGTTATGCACGAAAGAATTGTCTCGTTGGAAGAAAGGTTGGCTGACGGGCACAAAAGAAATGTCCACTTTTATGCAACTCCAGACCAGAGCAAAATGGTCACGGCCAAAATCGACCCGCTGATTTATGAGCTGGAAAACCAAATCTTCGACAAATTAGATTTTAACCCCCTCCAAATCACAAACGAATTTATTGATTCATACACTTAGCCTGTATGGTGCGATATGTCGCGCCATTTTTATCTTAACGTGCTTTTCTTTCTTCGATAGTTTCATCCTGCCAGACTACGGGTATACCCTCTTGTTCGAATATTTTTTCGATTAGTTTCATTCTTTCCTGCTCTTTGGGACGCTTGGTAAAGATTATTCCCGGGCTGACATCCTTCTCTATTT
>CAZJIR010000007.1:5904-7062 GCA_964546095.1 uncultured Pirellulales bacterium | reverse complement strand
GATATAGTCCCATATTTGTTTAATCTGTCGTCTTATGTTTCGACGAACAGCCGAGTCTGTCATTTTATCCCAGTCGGAGTCCTTGACTTCCGCAACAGCAACCAGACTGTTGCCATCATCATCAACAAATATATCGATTCTGCCTTTACGTCCGTTCGGCTTCGAGACGGCCTTTTCAATCAGAATCTTACCTTTTGCGGTCTGCATCCACTCGGCCTGCATTTTTTTATGAAACGCCTTTCCGCGGCGCAGTTGTGTTGGTTCATCGGTCATTATTTACCTGTCATACTCAGAGTCTATTTGCAGGCTGATATACCTATCTTTCCTTTTCTATCTTTATAAAAAGTCCAAACACTAACAATCTAAAAAATACGATTTTTTTTGCAAGGGATAAAAAAATAAAACAGGCGTTGGTTAGCCTAACTTCTGAGAAGAACTTTTTGAAAAAAAAGGTTAAGGGTGTATAATTACATCAACATTCTAAATTAGCGTAAAAGGGAACAATATGGCACTTGACCACATACCTATTGAATCCATCGCCGAAAAACATCTTCGGGATTTGATTGATAATAAAGTGCCGGAAGGTAAGACTATAGACTATAAACAAATGCTTAAGCTTCAAACATCGAAAGAAAAGAAAGATTTTCTAAGTGATATAAGTGCTTTTGCTAATACAATTGGCGGCCACGTTGTATATGGAATGAAGGAACAAGAGGGTATTCCCATAGAATTATGCGGAATAGATATTGAAGACCAAGACAAAGAGAGGCAACGTTTGGACAATCTGATTCGAGATGGAATAGAGCCAAGAATATACGGTATCCATATCCAACCTATTTTACTCAATACAAATAAGTACGCAATTGTTATTAAGGTGCCACATAGTTTCAATCCACCCCACATGGTAATCATTGATGGGCATCGAAAGTTCTATGCTCGAAATTCATCAGGTACATATCCTCTCAACGTCGAAGAATTGCGTATATTATTTGGTGTCTCCGATACGATAGCCAAGAATGCGAGGGAGTTTCGTTATCAAAGACTCTCAATGATTACATCTGGGCAAACACCAATACCATTACTCAAAGGTCCAAAGTATGTTCTACATATGATTCCGTTTGACTCTTTCAAATCTGGGGCTAATTACGATTTGTCGTT
>CAZJIR010000007.1:0-5894 GCA_964546095.1 uncultured Pirellulales bacterium | reverse complement strand
AGCCTGCCGAACATCAAATGGAGAGTTAGCAAGGGCAGATATAACTTTGACGGTTTTGTTACATTTAGTGGCTTCGTCGCACATGTTAATCCTGAACCCGCTCGTTCATATACACAGTTTTTCCGAAACGGCATCATTGAAGCAGTTTATATGGAATATAATCCGAAAATGGAAGGGAACGTTAATAGGGTAGTAGATTTAGCTTACGAACAGGAAATAGTTCGGGCAATTGGAGATTTTATAAAAATTCAAAAACAGTTGAGTATTTCTCCGCCTATATTTGTGATGCTAGCACTCCTTAACGTAAAAGGAATTAATCTTGCTAAGCAAGAATATCCCGGAACCCCAGCTACAGAATTATTAGATTCCATGTCCTTTGAACGAGACCATCTGATTTTACCAGAGTTCGCCCTTTCAGATTTTGAGCAAGACATTCAACAACAATTACAACCAATTTTTGATATTGTTCTAAATTCTGCTGCCTTGACTCGCATTGATATATAATGTTTATAAATTATGGCACTCTGCGTCTGATAAATTCTTACACCAAAGCTTTTACAAAATACCGTTTTTTTGAATCTTTCTGCCAAAAACTAGGAACATCCTTCTATTAATGGTTCGACGGGTGGCAGCCTCAAAACCGGATGCTTTGGGAATGGTTCGGTCCCGGCTGGAGTTTACTCGGCTTCCGGCGTAAGTTCACCTGTGGACACCTTACGGTGCCGTCCTGTGGAAGACGAGACGGAACTGAGCTTCTGTCTTCAGTCCTTTGAATAGAATAGGGCAAAGTTCGAGATGGTAGGGCAGACGCGGGAATCTAATATCCTGATTCGCACCTTGTCCGTGGTAACATCCTTTGTGCGGCAGATTCGTTTGTAACCGACAGTTTGTCCATTTGCTATTTGCTGCCATTTGCCTTCAATATACGCATCAACAGCAAACTCAGCAATTCGCTGACCATAGTCACGGATTTGCTCCTGGAACATCACGCAATTGAAGGTTTTCTCACCATCCAGCGTGACTACCAGTTCGGCCTGCGTTGTCCAGTCGGATGGCATCCAGCACGTCGATGTGTCACCATCGAGAGCATTGACTACTTCGAAACCTGATCCACGGACGTCTGAGGCGGCTGCTGTTGCACCTTTAGCTAGGTTTGTTTTAAAGGTTTCGCGCAGGTGTTGTCCGACTTCCATTAATACTTTGCTGTCGCGTTCGGTAAACAGGCCGTTACGATTTGGCGGGATATTAAGAAGTAACACAGTGTTGCCTCCGATGGAGCGATACCATATGTCGAGTATATGCTTGGTTTTTTTGACGTATTGCTCCTCATCCCGCCAGAACCAGCCTTGCCGTATGGAGGTATCAGTCTCGGCCGGATACCAGTGCAAATATCCGCCACGGCTGAGGCATTCCTGAAGTTTATTCAAACTGCCCAGGTCTTGGTCCGTCATATCCGGCCAGTCGAATTTATCAACCGGTTTGCTTATAGGGATAACGCTCCACTCAGCCTTCCTTGTATTACCGGCCTCGTTTCCACACCACCGCACATCCGGGCCTTTGCCGAATATCACCGCTTCTGGCGCAAGCTCACGGATCATTTCATACCACTGTGCGTGCGTGTATTTCTGTCCACCTTTGCGTTTTGGATGGGCGCCGTCAAACCAGACTTCGTGGATAGGGCCGTATTCGGTCAGCAGCTCGAATAACTGGTTCATAAAATACTCATTGTAGTCATCCACGATGTATTTGAAGGTACGCTTATCACGGAATGGCCGGCCCGGCACAGGGCGAGGTATTACCCGCTCGGAGTATTCGCTCAGATTGCCGTATAAACCATGCGGATTTTCAATCTGGTACAGGTCTGCGGGGGACAAATACACGCCCACCTTGAGCCCGTACTTTCTGCATGAATTGACCAAATCGCGCAGCACGTCGCCTTTGCCATCCCGCCAGGGGCTTGAGGCTACTGAGTGCGTAGTATACCGCGTCTGCCACAGGCAGAAACCATCGTGGTGCTTGGCTGTTAGAATAACCTGTTTCATTCCTGCTTCATTCATCAGCCGGCACCACTGGTCGGTATTAAGCTTTTCGAGATTGAAAATTTTCGGGTCTTCTTTTCCTGTTCCCCATTCCCGGCCTGTAAATGTATTGACGCCGAAGTGGACAAAGCAGATGAACTCCAGCTCCTGCCACGCAAGCTGTCGCGCCGAAGGTTTGACATTGGCCGCCTTATGAATCAGCTCTTTCTGTTCCATTGTCCTGCTTTGGTTGACTGCATCATATACGCGTACGTAATCGACGACAAAGTAATCAGGCAGTATGGCCTTTGTTATATCACCGCCCCATTTTCCGATTTCTTCTGTAAGTTTTATGTATTCGGGAACCTGCGATACACCGCCTGCACTTGTGCGCCAGGTTTCTGTGCCGTCCACGTAGAAAACATATTCATCTGGTTTCCAGTGCAGGGCAAATATATGAAAACCATCGCTCAAACTCGGTATTGTGCTTTCTTTTCCGGCATGTTTGTGCTCTTTTCCGTAACCATCCCAATGCAGGTTCTGAGTGATTTTATCCTCCAGCCAGGGTTTTTCCATGATGTCTATTTCTGTGCCGTCTTTGCCTTCGTTACCTATCTTATTAACGCTGCCTATATGAAGCCAAAATGCAGGCCAATGTCCCTGTTGTTCGGGAAACTTGCATCGGCACACCCAATAGCCGAACTTATGCTCGAATCTTTTTCTGGTTCGTACTGCTCCGCTTGTATATCGGTTCCCATTCTTTTTTGTGCGTATTATAAGATTACCTTCGCCATCCAGGTAAGAATCCTCTTTGACCCAATAGCCATTGCGCCGTTTCCAGTCACCGAGGATTTCCCATTTGGATGTATCAATCTTTGTGCCGTCAAATTCATCGCTCCAGGCTAACTTCCAGGTTTTTCCTTCGCCGGCAGGCGGCATAAATTCCTCCCGATTCCCGCTCATTTCGGTTTCGGGATTCGCTGTGACCGGAATCGAATTTGCCAGTATACAAAACACTCCGAAGAGAACCGCCAGTTTTATAATGTGGTGTGGTTGATGTTTCATATTTCGCTCCTCGTAATATTGATGGCACTCGGCATTAGCCGGCCAATAATCAATTATTCGCCGGTGCTGCTTCTTTCCAGCAGCTTCGCTGAGTTGCACGAAAACCCGAGATAACTGTTGCTGTCAGCATAATTAAAAACGTGACTGTGGTAAACCAATGTCCCCATGTTGCATTTTGAACATGAGCCATTTTTATTATTACCGTGCCGATGGCAAAGGACTGCAGGAACATCTTGACTTTGCCGGATATAGTAGCGGCAAAGTTGACACCGCGTGCTTCGGCAATATGTCGTAATATTGTTACATAAGCCTCTCTTGCGATTAAAATACCTGCCACGGACCACTGAATTACCGCCAAAGCCACGTTGCCAAGGCCAAAAAGCTTCGGTTCACCGATTAACGCAAAGCAAATAAAAGAGCCGCATACCAGAATTTTGTCCGCCAGGGGGTCCACCATTCGCCCGAATTTGCTGGTAACGTTGAGCCTGCGAGCTGCTATGCCGTCAACGATGTCGGTCAGACCGGCAATTACAAACAGAACAAACGCGATATCCAGAAAAAAAGCCTTATCGGCGATATGCGGTGAATAGAGAATCATAATCAGGAAGACAATGGTTAAAACAAGCCGACCAAAAGTCAATATGTTCGGTATATGTTTTAGCATAATCAGAAGTGTACTGAGTTGGTGATAAAATTCAACACTAAATTTGCTCAATTAATAAATCATAGTCTTTTGTACCGATGACTTTCGTATCGATAAATTCACCGGATTGTGCCAAGCACTTTTTGATAATACATACACTGTCGATATCAGGCGCCTGTCCGTAAAATCGCCCCCAGCCGCGGCCTTCGCCGTTGACACGATCGACCAGACAGGTAAGTTTATCGCCGATTCTGTTTTTGTTTTTAGTAAAGGCGATTTTCTGTTGGATTAACATCAGTTTTTCAAGACGTTGCTGTTTTATCTTCTCTGGGACCTGATCTGGCATTTCTGCCGCGGCAGTACCTGATTCGGCATAGAATTTAAAGCTGCCTAAGGCATCGAATTTAGCCCATTTGATAAACTCCAGAAGCTCGGCAAACTGCCGGTTACTCTCGCCCGGGAAGCCAACTATTATTGTAGTCCGCAGCACAATATCCGGCATAGCGCATCGCAGCTTCTCAATCAGTTTTTTGAGCCGGTCTTTTGTATCCCGTCGGCGCATAGCCTTTAAGATTTCATTATTTACGTGTTGGATTGGAATATCGAGATAGTGAACGACTTTTTCACTTTCTGAGATGGTTTCGATTAGTTTATTGTCAATTCCCGTTGGGTTTAAATACATCAATCGCATCCACATCAGGCCATCAACCTTATCAAGTTCGTTTATAAGACCGGCCAGGCCGTTTTTGATTTTCAAATCTCTGCCGTAGTATGTGCTGTCCTGGGCTATGAGGTTTAATTCGACTGCTCCGGCTGAAACCAGCTCAGCCGCCTCGGCCAGAACAAGTTTCATAGGTTTGCTTCGGAATCGGCCTCTGATTGCAGGTATTGTGCAGAAAGAACAGCGGTGGTTGCAACCCTCGCTGATTCGCAGATATGCCCAGTGCCCCGGTGTGATAAGGAATCTTGTTCTGTCATCGTTAATTGTCTCTGATGGCTGGTCTAAGTATGCAACTGGTTGTTTACTGGAAAGAGTTTCTTTGATTATCCCGGCAATATTATCTCGTTGACCAAGACCGACAATGGCATCGATGCCATCAACTTCATTGAATAGTTCCCGTCCAGCTCTTTCTGACAAACAGCCTGCAACAATCACTTTTTTTACCGAACCACTTAACTTATGGTTCACTGCGCTTCTTATTGCTTCGAGAGATTCGGCTTTGGCCGGGGCAATAAAACCGCAAGTATTGATGACAACAACGTTGGCGGCATCAGGCTCGGCGGTTATCAAAAAACCGGCCTCGGCGATTTCAGCCAGCATCCTTTCGCTATCGACAACGTTTTTCGGACACCCTAACGCTATAAAACCGACAGTGATTCGTTCTTCGTTGTGGTGCAAATGTGAAGAGTGACTTTTTTGCTTTTTTCTTGGCATAATTGGTTGAAAATAGCAAAAAAAAGCGATTGGGTCTAATATTTTAATTTTGTACAAGCGTTAAGTATGGGAAATTATTTTTACTAATTCTTTTATAATAAACTTGACGATGAAGAATGTACTCAATATAATTCCTATGGTTTTCTGTCTATATCTGGGTCAGGATTGTACGGTGATTAAGTGCATATTGATTCTTGAGCCCAGTATTATAGTAATGGGTGTAAATTATGGCCAGTACCGGCCGAAATATTAGTCACAGTCAATGGCTAATTCTGGCTGTGACTGCGGGGGTTATGTTGTGGGCGGGGGGATATTGTAATCTCTTTGGTCAATCAAGCACAGAAGACAACGCCGAGAAGACTCTAAATGACCTGCAGATAGACCTTAATGCTGTCGAGCCTAATATCCCTATATCTGAAATCTACACAACCCCACCCAAAATCGTCGAGCAGATAGTCGGTGGCACACCGGAGTTTAAACTATTTTACTTTTGCAGGCATCATCCATCCGAAGAGATCAAAAAAATTGTCCACGAACAATTTGCAACAAAGCTTTTCGATAAAAAAGGCAACGAAACGAAATTAGTAGATTATACGGTCAGTAGCAATCCCGCTACTAATCAGTTGATTGTAAGATGCCCGGCTCGCAAAGACATCGATGCGGTGCTTGAGCTTCTGGAAGCAGTGGATGTCCCTCCGATTCAGATCAAGATAGACTGCCTTATATCCGAGAT
>CAZJIR010000006.1:14432-22852 GCA_964546095.1 uncultured Pirellulales bacterium | reverse complement strand
CGGCGGGTACTCCCGAAGATGTCCGAAACAGCGTGAGAACGGCGCTTGAGTCGGTGAGTGACAAAAGCCGGATTATTATGTCCTGTGGTGGGGGTGTGCCGCCTGATGTTTCGACGGAGAATATTGAGGCTTTTCTTTCAGCGGTTGAGTGAAAAATAGGTAAGTTACCTGCTTCACCACATGAAAGCTGGATGGAGATTTTTTCCTAAGGAAAATTAATCAAAAGGCAATTTTACTCCTCCTTGTGGAGTTTTTTTAATTCGGCTCTTTGCACCTTTGGGCTCTTTCATTTCGACCTTTTGTAGTCGGCAAATCAGGCCTTCGGAAATTTTATCAAGGTCTCCTTTTACAATCCTCGCCAATGACATGGTCGGCATTACCTCTACAATCTTGATTGTTGCGATACGATTTTCCATTTGACCCAATGATTCTTTCGTATCTGCGTCGAAGATTTCTTTGCCCTGAATAAAAACGTCGAAGACGGAATCTTTTGAGATTCTTTTACCGCCCTGATTGATAATAAGTTGTCCTTCTATATTTTTACTTGCAATGCGCACGGGATAGAGTCTGTCAATAATATTCTGGACCACCTGCTTGGCGACTTTGGCTGTAAGGTTGTCAACCATTTCCCTGTAGTCCAGGTCTTCGGGCTCCCAGTCTTTAATGAGTTCTCTGACCTGGTTCTTTTCAAGGGCAATGTTGACGGTATCGGCCAGTTTGACCATTCTTGTTGGGGCAACTATCAGGCGATAGTCAAAAACATAATCGGCTTCGTACTCTCTGATTGGCCTGCCGATGGCACTGGATGTTTTTGCTTTTATTTGTAAACCTGCGTTGGAGATAGTTCCTACGACCATATAATCGGCGCCGAGAACCTCACCCAGCCTGGCCTTTTCCTCGAGAGGTGAATCGTCGGAAATGAGAATATTTCTGTTGTGGGCAAAATCGACGACATACTCTCTGTCTAAAACCGCGAATTTATTTGTCTGAGTAAGAATGGCGCTTAGTTGATGAGTGAGCTTCCGGGATATTTCATCCGCGGGAAAAACAAAGTTGCCGAACCGGTAACGGTCGTGAAGAGTTTTTACCGGCATTACCGCGAGTTTGAGTCTGTTGGTTTGTTCGGGGTCTTCGTAGTCGTAAACCCAGGCTTTAATCGTAACCTCATAGGTTTTGTCGTCGATTTTTTGCTCGTTAATTACTTCGTAGGATTTGACCCACCCTTTGATATCTGTGATTTGAGTTGAACCACCCGTCTGCACAGATACAGCATCGAATTCAATGGTTTTGCCTGTGTCTTTTGTGTCAATATCTGCGCCGGCGGCCAGGAGGCCGAATGCATACCTTCCTGAGCTTAACGAAATACCTTTGGCCTGAGCGACTGCTTCGAACAAAGCCTTTTGAATTGCCTGTTCTCTGCTTATTCCCTGGCCTTTAGTTTCACGGACTACCGTTGTAGGAGCAGAAAATGTCTTTGGACAGATTAATGCCACAACAAGCAGAATCATACATATCTTTTTCATTTTAAAACCCCACTCAAATATTTGAAGTAAATAAAATTTTGATTTTACCAGGATACGGACTTATTACTTCCTCGTTTCCCGATAATACTCTCCTTCTGCCAGAATCTCAGGCCGGTTGTTAAGTCTGTTACCCTGAGCTGAAAGTAGTACTCAACCTGCTGGCGGTTGTTGTCGTAACGCATGTTTCTCTGAAGAATTTTACCGGAGATACTTAACTCGGGCGCAATTAACGTGCCTTCGCCGGCAATGGTTTCTTTTTCAAATTCATCTCCCTGGGCCGAGTCTCTGATATCTCTCATTTCGTAAATCATTTTGTCAGGGGCGCCCTGACCTCCGACGGCTGAGGTCATTACGACCATCCCGCTGTTCATAAGCTCTTCTTCAACCTTGGCCATCAACTGGTCGGTGTCGATTCTCTGCATCGTGTCGTTCGTAATTCTGGCGGTCGTCATAACGTATCTGCCACCACCGGGCTTTTTAAGGGCGCCTGAACTAACCATCGATTGAATCATTTCGCTGGCGGCTTGGTTAAAATCCCGGTAGTCCAGAGCCATGACCGGCTTGCCCTCATCGTTTACAACATCAATATTGACAGTTTCCTGAGCACAGCCTGCAAGTAAAAGGCCGGCTAATGTGATGATTACTTTTGTCTTCATAATTTACTCCCACTTTTTAGTATCCATTCTGAAATTTACAGCCTCTTCTCTGGGCGCGACAGCTTTAAGGCTGAATGAGGACTTACCCGTTGCTGAGGCCGGCAACCAGGTGCTCGTTTTGGTTTGAATCATTAAGCCATCTGCATCGAGCCATTCGATTTTATATCTGAATCGCTTTGTATTATACGAGCGATTGTGTCCGTTTATATGGAGCTCGAGAAATCCAGTATCGTTCGTCATTAAAACGGCCTCGTCGATTTCAATACCTTCTCCTATCAATGCACTGAAAGCGAGAACTACAGGACGCGTTACGATATTACTGGCAAGGTCATCGCTTCTTATTCCTTCCCTTATGTGAATTTGGTCAGGTTGCCGGTCACAGGCTATAAATGTGAACGCGAGAATGATAAGCAGTATGTTTGTTATTGTTTTCATTTTTTAGTCTCCGAAAAAACACTAATTTAAAAGGTCATAACCTCAAATACCGGCTCAGCCTGGCTGGCTGTTATTCTAACATAAACTATCGCATTATTACAATCAGGAATATTAATCTCCAGTGAAACAGAGCCTGGGGGGGTAACTTTGAGTTGGCCGTCTTTTGGTTTCGGGAATCTGGCAACCTGAAAGTTTTTCGGCAGGGTCGTCCATATCCTGACGTCCGCGGCAGTCGTCGCAAAACTATACGCCGCCATAAATATCGAGGCAAGCTTGGAAGAGGAAGACTCTTGCTTCTCAAGAGCATACTGTGCGATGGCTTTGGCCGTAGCTGATATAATAGCTCTTGTTAAAATGCCCTTATAATCTTTGCTGAACTCCGTCTGGATGACCCTGTCCATATCTGAAACCGGGTATGTCCTGTAATCATTACCGTCAGCTTCCGCTGTGAGATGTATGTATGCTTCGCCTCTGTATTTTAGTTGGGGTAGAGCAATTCCGACATATTTGACTTTTTCTGTTGCGACAAACAATGGAATATCCAGCCGGAACTCTTCTTTTACAGGCCCCAGGCCGTTCTCAAATATCAACCATACCGTATCTGCAAGTTGCCCTTTACCGTCGAGTATATCTTCGGTAACAGCGAGGTCTTCGGCTATATATTCATTATCACCAACCATACCATAGGATTCTTTGAGTAAATCCACTGCTTTGGCGTGGTCGGAGACCAGGTTAAAGAATACGCCTGCAAGATAGGTGGCAAAAGGATTAACGAAGTCGGGATAAGCTTCAAAATTGTAGAGATTGGGATATTTTTGAGCCAACAGCTCCTTTGTTTTCGGATTTTCAAAGTTGGATTTTGAAAAATCGTTTTTTTGCTGGTCCTCCTCTAATTCTGTCTGGAGTTTGCGTATTTCTTCATTGAATTTTTCTTTCGCACGTCTTTGTCTGTCAAGTGCCCGATTAAATTCTATCCTGGCCAGGTCGAACTTCTTTTCAGCCATAAAGTTCAGGGCCTTATAAATATTAACCATGATGCCGTCATATTCTTCGCCCCTGTAAGGAATGATATTTTCATTTACGACAGTAGAACCAATGCCGTCCGCAAGCCTGAATTCTTCATCGTAATACTTTAGCATGTCCTCGGCCTTATCGAAGGACTCTGTACTTTTTTGATAGTCTTTGCGGAGTCGCTCAATGGCCCCAAGTTGTAAGGTCCAGAGCAAATCCTCGCCTTTGGGGCTTTTATGTTTGCCTATCTTTTTCTGTGCGAAAAGAGACGACATCTCATAATTTGAACTTAGAAAATGTTTGTTGAAAGTGGTTAATTGGCCCTTTGGAGCATTACAACCTGTGAAAAAAGACAGGTTCAGGGAGATTACGATTATGAATATGGCAGGATTCCTAAATCTAATTCTACTCATCCTTGTCTCCCTGCGATCCGGGCCTTAATTAAGTATTGCTTATTAAAGGTGGTTGATAATTATTGTAATAACTCGAGGATTATCGTCAATAAGCTGAAGGGTTATTGAAGTTTTTTCTTTATTTTCAGCACTTTTGTACGATTCCATGAATAGAATGCACCCGGCGGCAAAACTCTTTAAAACTGAAAATAAAGTATAATTCGTTGTTCCCTCAATGGTTCCGGTCGTGTCTTTCCTCGATCGGTTACAACTCCGTTTTTTGGCAAAGAGTATATATTATTTATGAGCCGTGTCATGTTTTATTATGGCTGCTTTAAGTTAAAGCCATTTTGCCCAAATAGCCGAACAAGAATAACAGTTGAACGTATTTTTACTAAATTAAACTGCCATTGTTTATAGGGGGCTTTAAGTGTAGCGGCGGTAGGAGTATAAACAGTTTTTCTGGGATTGATTTAGAGCCTTATTTTATTATTTTGAAATGGAGTTGAAATGGTTAAGAAATTGATAATGATTCTAATGGTAATTTCTGTGTGTTTTGGTCTGGCACTTGTTGGCGGCTGTGAGAGTGACGCTCAAACCGGCGCTCTCATTGGCACAGGGGTCGGCGCCATTGCCGGTCAGGCCATAGGCGGTGATACCGAATCGACATTGATTGGAGCAGGAGCAGGCGCCGTTGGTGGCTATATCATAGGCAATGAGAGCGATAAGAAAAAATAGCCTGGCTTAAACTTTCAGACAAACTGGCTTTTAACATCAGGCGGGTGGGAAAGTTTAATAATCGCGATACTATGATTACAGATTTGTGTAATGAACAATGGCTGAAGTATTCTTTACTCAGCCTTTGAATAGGATTCGAATTTTATCAGGCGGACATGAGCCTGATAAGGTTTACCACTCTGTAGTCAGCCTCGAAGGTATTCTTCTACACATCCTCCTTATTATCTTTCTTGCTTCATCAGCCTCTTGAGGTGATAAAGCATATCCTGTCACGCCGCCGCCGACTCCACCTACAATGCCGCCGAATAATTCATCTTCTTCACTACTAACACCGGCGCCGGATCCCAGTTCAATTCCTAAGATTGAAATTAACGATCTGCTGATTTTGCCCGTGCCGTTGCCCAGCCACAGAATACTGCCATCTTCAACATCTACCAGCTTTGCCGTAATAGATATTTCCTCGCTGAAATTTGGGATATTGATAATAAGAACCGCCGGGGCGTTTAGAATTTTACCGGCCTGGGCGGCACCCGCTTCATTATTTAAGTCTGAGGCTTGGAATTGCTGCTCCTCAAGTAATGCCTGAGCCTGGGCGCGCTCTATAGGGGCATAACCTCTCCTCACGAATTCCAGCGCGAAAAAGTGGACTATTTGATTCTGAGCGGCTTCGCTTTGCAGAGCACCTTCAACGGACACGATAACAACATTATTTATCCTGCTGAAATTATAGCCGGCCCTGGAGAAGCTGTCTCCTGAAGAAACACAGCCGCCAATCAACAGAAAGGATAATACCAATGTATATACAACGGTTCTCATGATTTATACCTCCGATAAAAATAGATTCACTAATGAATCCAAAAAGCACTTTAGTATAAAAGACTTATGCGAAGTTGTCAAGCTTTATCTGTATCTTTCGGTCGTATCTGCATCTCGCTTTACAAAGAAAAATGGCCTGATTTCCCTCTTTTTCTTGTTTGTTTTACGATATTTCCTGTTTGAAATACCACCTGTTGCAGGGATAAGCTCCTGGCCGGGGGCAGATTTTGCCAAAATAAGAAAGGCTGAGAGCATTGTTATCCTCAGCCTTTCTTTATGTACCCCATTTTTTAAAAATCATTAAAAATTGGGGCTCTATATATTATCCACCTCACGAATGAGGGGGGCAGCTAACTGGAACAAAAATTAGTCCTATATCGGATTATAACCAACATCTGCATAGCTTGGTTGTTTTTGAGGCCGGTTGGGCCATCTCAGTATGTCAAACATATACTCAGAGGCCTTACGTATCATTACGTCCGGCATGCAGGGACACATCTCAAAAGAGCCAACTATATCGTTGTCATATTTATCCAGAACTTTAAGAAGAAAATCCCAATTTTCACGGGATATACCCCCATGCAGGCCTGGCGGCTCGTGGTCGTCCGTTTGGCCGTAGTTGTCGGTCAGGTGCAGATGAGAGACTCTCGGCGCCAAATCATCTACGTATTGCCTGAAGGAATGTTTACGGTCCAGATTTGCAAAGCCGACGTCAAGGCAATATCGGACGGAATCAAATTTCTCACCGATCATCTTAAGTATAGGTAACCGGCCGCTTTCAATGCATAATTTGACATCATTGTCCTCGGCCATTTTGATTATTTCGTCTGCAAAGCCACAGCCGTTAAGCTCCGGGGCGTCGGGAACGCCCAAACATTGCAGGTCCGTTACAATGTTTGCGCCGAGGAGTTTGGCACATTCGATTTGGTCCTTCCATTGTTCTAATGTTGGGTGGTCATTGCGGGAACGCATCGCAACTAACATATCCTTGGTCGCGGTAGAAAGCCTGTACCAGTTACGCCGTTCGTAACGACAATCGCTTTGGCCCTTAATATTGGGCCATAATTCTATGCCGAAGCCCAGTGACTTTAAGAACAGGCACTCCTGCTCGAAAGAAAGATGGTGCTCACGTCCCCAAAATATCATTGTTGATACAGCATACTTGATTCGCATTATGCCTTCCCCGTGTCCGAGCCCATAAATATGTAATTCTAAATAGTACCCACATTATCCTTATCGATTAAAAACAGGTGCATATTCAAAGATTCTTTAAAAATTCTTGTTCCTCTGCGTCTAAGAGAAGCAGGAGCTGCGGTCCGACTTTGCCGAGATCTGAAAATTGGGTTTGTTTTGCATAAAAGGGCTGATTTGTCGAAGATTCTCGACAGGCGTAGAGATACTTATAGGGACGTAAGTAACTTGATTCTCGATAGATACAACCCGTCCCGTCCAAAGAAGGCGGGGGGAACTCCAGCCGGATAAACTCCAGAACGCTTAGACGATGATAGGCGATTCGTAATAAACTCATAGTAAAAGACTAATTTTGAACGGGCCTCTTGGCATGAATCTTTCGCCTGCTGGCGGGATGCGTCGGTCATCTGACCGACTAGTGGGTATTATACCATATTTGGCGTTAAAAAGCAAGTGAATTCCTCTTTGAGGAATTTAGAATTCAGAATTAAGAATGGAGAATTGAAGGATTGATTTGCTTCCGCCTTCGCTAAAGCTTCCGCCTTCGTTAATACTTCGGCGAGACGAGTCGGCGAGACAAGTCGGCAAGGCAGGCAGGATAGATTTTGTTTTTGGTAAAGAATGTGATTGATTTTCGTTATTTTGAGTGTTAATCTCAATTCTTTGAGAAGTTTGCATCACAAAGAGAGAGTTTAGGAAATGGTGGCCCCAATGAGATAAACTTCGTTATCTCATGGGGCGAGTCGGGAATTGCGACTTTTAAGTTTGAAGGTAAAATACGTTACTTAAGCGCATTCCAAATAGTAGATCTGAGCGGGGGTGATTTTTCTTGAAACCTTAATCCAGGTTGAGTATTTTTAGGCTGTTTAAGTTATTAGGGAAGTTAATGTTGATATGTCTAAACTGCTCGAACTAACTCACAAACGCCTTGGTTGGCCAACGAAACGAGATATAATGGCGCCTAAAGGGGCGGGTCCTAGTGTTATTGCTGACTTGGCGAGGCGTAAAATAGGAACGGCTATAAGTCGACTCAATGTTGATGTTAATGTGGGTGTGTTGGCAGCCGATCCTCACTCGAATAAGACGGAAGATCCGTTGGCTATTGTTTGCGACTTTGCAAGGGATATTCCTGAGGAGGTTTTGCGCGAAACACACAGATTAGCATGGAGCTTTTCTCACTCACCAATGTTGATAACGGTGGAGCCGAACTTGATCAGGGCCTGGACCTGCTGGAAGAGGCCGTTAGAAGCGGATGAAGATTTTAGGGGGTTATGTGTGGAAGAGTTGGGGGGAGTGTCTAAGGAATGGTCGTTATCCGCACAAGCAGCAAAGGCGCTACAGTGGGTTGAATTGGCTTCAGGGAATTTCTTCAGGAATACGAGATATTCGAGATACTTTCATCGAGACCAACGGGCCGACCAGTTAATGCTTGAGGATTTGAAGGGGCTTCGGCATCGACTTCTGGATGCGGATTTGACAGAGGATATTTGCCATGACTTGCTTGCAAGGGTGATCTTCATAGAGTTCTTATTTCAAAGGAAGGACTCTCAAGGGAATGCCGCGCTTAATGAGAATATTTTGAAAAGTCTTTATGAGAAAGGAGTCTTATCGAAAGTTCACAAAGATTTAGCGAGCATTTTGCAAAGTCATGGGGAGAC